>JBGPIG010000213.1:0-4610 GCA_041484745.1 Nitrospirota bacterium
ATGCCCCCGGCGTATTTTAACGCGAGAGATTCATGAGTGGGTATATCCTGCAATGCCATACCTATTCACTTGATATCGATTCCCTACACGAAAGGGGGTGAAAAATCCATGGCGACGAAGAAGGCCCCGGCAAAGAAGGCAAAGAAGACCACCAAAAAGAAATAGTGAGATATGATTATGATGGATATTTATCCATACCAAAGTGATGATCTCTACCACGAAGACAGTCTTCGTGGTTTTGTTTTTCCATAAGCACGTGGACCCCCCCGTTTCTTATTCTGTTCAGGACGAGTGCCGCGGTTGGAGATGACCGACCCATGCGAAAACGGAACTACATAAAGTCCGACCGGAGTTCCTGGATCGCCCGCAGGAACAAGCTGTTCCTTGCCGCGGGCGTTCTCCTTGTTCTCTACTTTCTCGCCACGCGCGTCCTGGGCGAGATGGGAGTCGTGAAATATTATCGAATGAAAGCGCAATACAATACCTTGAAGGAAGAGATCGGCAACCTCAAGCAGGACAACGCCAGACTCAGGAGGGATGTCTACTCGCTTAAAAACGACCCCGCCTATCTGGAGCGGATCGCGCGGGACAAACTGGGGCTTGCGCGGCCGGGAGAGATAGTGTACTATTACGGGGAACCGTGAGATTGGAACATGCACGGTTGTCCGGATATTTCCATTTCATCTGTTGATCGTCGATCATTATTCGGGATCCGATGCCGGGAGCTTGACCATTCTCCTTGCCCATGTCTGACCATCCTCTCTACATAGCGTTTGTCTGGCACATGCACCAGCCCTACTACAAGGATGACATCACGGGCACCTACATCCTGCCGTGGGTGCGCATGCATGGGATCAAAGACTACTACGACATGCCGGCGCTTCTGTCCGATTTCCCCGACATCCATCAGACGTACAACCTCGTGCCCTCCCTCCTGAAGCAGATCCAGGACTACGTGGACAACGGCGCTACCGACAAGTTTCTCGCCCTGACGCTCAAGCCTGCGGCGGAGCTTGATCAGTCGGATAAATTGTTCCTCCTCAAGAACTCATTCATGGCGAACTGGGACACCATGATCAAGCCGTATCCTTCCTACTGGAACCTGCTCGATCGACGGGGCTACAGCATTTCCCTCAACGATCTTCAGAACGCTATTCGCTACTATACCATTCAGGACTATCGCGATCTCCAGGTCTGGTTTAATCTTACGTGGTTCGATCCGATCTTCAAGAACAACGACCCGTTCCTCAAGGGACTGGTGCAGAAGGGCTCGGGATTCACGGAGCACGAGAAGGTCCTTCTGGTCCAGAAACAGCGCGAGGTCATGGCACTCATCATCCCGGAATACAAGCGGCTCGCCGATCTCGGCAGGATCGAGCTTACCACTACCCCGTTCTACCACCCCATCCTCCCGCTTTTGTGCGACACGGACCTCGCAAAGGTGGCTGTCCCCGATATCCGTCTCCCGGTCAACCGTTTTGTCCACCCCGAGGATGCCAGGGTCCAGATCGACCGTGCAATGGCATACCATGAAAATATGTTCGGTTCGCGACCCTCCGGCATGTGGCCTTCCGAGGGTTCGGTGGCCGAGGAGATCATACCGCTTCTGGCCGATGCGAATATCAAATGGATCGGCACGGATGAGGGTGTTCTCGCGCGATCACTCGGCATTCACATCGATCGGGATTTTGCCGGGGTAATGAGGAACCCGGAGGTGCTCTACAAACCCTACCTTGCGGGAAAAGGAGACAAGCGCGTCTCCATCGTGTTCCGCGACCATACCCTGTCAGACCTCGTGGGCTTTGTCTATTCCAAGTGGGATTATAAAAACGCGGTGCATGACCTCATCGATCGTCTTCACCGGACACGGCGCGGACTTTCGGACGGACCACACCTGGTCTCGATCATTCTGGACGGCGAGAACGCCTGGGAATACTATCAGAACGACGGCAGGGACTTTTTCCTCTATCTCTACGAACGCCTGAGCGGGGAACAGGGGCTCCGGTGCGTGACCGTCGGGGAATACCTCAAAGAGCATCCCGCCCATACGACGATCGAACGCCTCCATGCGGGCTCGTGGATCAATGCGAACTACCGCGTCTGGATCGGGCACGAAGAAGACAACCGGGCCTGGGACCTCCTCTTCCAGACGCGCGGGGCGCTTACCGATTACGCGTCCCGTAATGGGGACCCGGACAAGCTCACCAAAGCATGGGAGGAGATTTACATCGCCGAAGGAAGCGACTGGTGCTGGTGGTACGGGGACGACCACTTCTCAGAGAATGACGAAGAGTTCGATTTTCTTTTTAGAACTCATTTGATGAACGTTTACCGCATTATAGGCCTGGATGTGCCCGACGAACTTCAGATCTCCATCCTGCGCGAGGACCGTCACGCGCTTCCCACGGTGGAGCTTACAGCGTTCATCACGCCGACCATTGACGGCCAGGTCACAAATTACTTCGAGTGGCTGCCCGCGGGGTTCTACGACGTGAGCCAGGGCGGGGGCGCCATGCACCGGGGCGATTCCGTCATCACGCACATATATTACGGTTTCGACCTCAAGAACATGTTCGTGCGCCTCGACCCGAGCGGAAGCCTCAAGGACGAGAAGGTCGCGGAGCTCGCGTTCTTCATAAATTTTCTGAATCCCAAGGGGCTGGACGTGGAGATACGGATCGTGCCCCGGGAGCGACGGGTAAGTGCGGCACTCTCTCGCGGCGAGAACGGCACGCGCAACCAGGTCGGGGTGATCAACACCGTTGCCGCGAACGATATCATCGAGCTTGCGGTGCCCTTCGAGCTCATCGGCATGAAGCCGAACGACGAGGTGCAGATCTTCGTCACCGTCGAGCGCTCGGGCTCAGAGATCGAGAAGTGGCCTTACCGCGGGTACATCCAGTTCAAGGTCCCCACCGACGACTTCGAGGCCATGATGTGGCAGGTGTAACAGGTATGACCGGTTGTTCCCTCATCGTTCAGTTTAACGTTCTCTCCGTCGCGCCATCCTTATCATGAATGTCCTTATTATCAGCGTCAATCAATGCCATTCCCCCATGCCGGTGATGCCCATGGGCGCCTGCAGGGTGGCGGAGGCCGCTGAGCGGGCGGGCCACAGGGTCACCCTCCTTGACCTGATGTTCAAAAAAGAGCCGCGGCGGGCCGTCCTTACCGCTCTTCTTCAGTGCAGACCCGATGTGATAGGGCTTTCTATCAGAAATATCGATAACAATGACATGCGGAGTCCCGTCTTTTTTCTGCGGGAGGTACAACAGCTCGTGGGTGCCATCCGCGGGGCCACGGAAGCAACCGTGGTCCTCGGAGGGTCCGCACTTGCGGTTATGCCCGAAGCGGTCTTGACCTTTGTCAAGGCCGATCTGGCGGTTGTCGGGGACGGGGAAGCGGTGTTCCCGAAACTGCTCGAACGGCTTCAGTCCGGAAGATCGCCCAGTGATGTTGAAGGAATCGTGTATCGGGAGAACGGCGTTTTGCGGAAAACCCCCCGCAGCAAGGCGGACCTCTCTGGTGAGTGCGCTCCTCCGGACCTTTGCCATTGGACCGCTATTTCCGCGTATCGGTCGCATGGAGCCACGGTCCCTGTTCAGACCAAGCGCGGCTGTCCGTACCAGTGCATCTACTGTACCTATCGCACGATCGAAGGTAATCGTTACCGGCTTGTCCGTCCTGACAATGTTGCGGAGACGGTTGCGAGACTTGCGGCACACGGGTCACGTGACATCGAATTCGTGGATAGTGTTTTTAACGCGCCCTACGACCATGCAATGGCGGTGTGTGACTCCCTGGCCGGGGTGCGGCACGGGGCACGTCTCCAGAGTGTTGATCTCAATCCCGTTCATTTCGATGATACCCTGGTCTCGACCATGGAACGTGCCGGGTTCGTCGGCATGGGTATCACGGTGGAGAGTGCTTCAGACCTCGTACTTCAGGGGCTGCGAAAGGGTTTTACGAGCCGCGAAGTGCATGTGGCCGCGGAGGTTGTCAAACGGCATCATCTGCCCTGTGCCTGGATATTTCTGCTGGGCGGACCGGGCGAGACGCCGGAAACGGTGCGGGAGACGCTTCGTTTCGCCGAGCGATCCATCAGAAAACGGGATGTTGCGTTCTTCAATGTCGGGATACGCATCTACCCGGGAACGGAACTGGAGTCCGTCGCACGCAGTCAAGGCGTGCTCACTCGTCCCGCGGGAGATATGCTGACCCCTGTGTTCTATTGTTCTCCCGAAGTCGACGCAGGCTGGATGCGCAATGAGATAAAGAGATCAAGGGACGCTCATGTGAACTTCATCACCTCTGATTCGCTGAACCGTTCCTTCCTGCCGGCGATCCATCGCGCAGGAACTTTTCTCGGACTCCGGTCCCCGCTCTGGCGTTATACTCGCCTCATACGAAGGGGCTTGAAACTGGTAGGCCTGGATGGGTGATTGTTTTGAGCAAACGAAAGAGGAAGCTGGTACACTTATACCATGACGAACCCCGTGAAGACCTCTATAGCCTCAGTGGCGGTCGCTGTGCCGCCGTACACCGCGGATCAGACATTTGCCGAAGAGTTCATGCGCACGCACTACGGCGGCAGGCTGAATTCCCGGAGC
>JBGPIG010000214.1:0-4572 GCA_041484745.1 Nitrospirota bacterium
GCGATCCGGACGAACTCCTGTACATCCTTCTGCCACGCCGTCCAAACAAGGGAAAACTGTTCCCACACCTTCTCCTCGGCGCTTTCCCGGGGCAGGTCCTGATAGGCCTTTCGCGACGCCTCCGCCTGGCCGAGCGATTCCTCGATGATCGTCAGTTGCCGTTCGACCCGGTCCGCCTCAAGGCCGGGAATGAGCAGTGTCCGTTCACGCGCCTTGATGTTCTGCTGCGCCCCCTGCATCAGAAGAAGGTTCTGAACTCCCGGCAGTTTGTGGTCAGCAATGTCGGTGAGATGAGAGGCGGTCCTGTTCACGGCGAAGAGTCCCGTGACCCCCACCACCAGGGTGATGGCACTGACCACGCAGGCCATTGCGATCAATTTTGTTTTTATTGTCAGGTTGGGCAACATCGTTCGGCTCCTTCCCCCGGTACCGGGGTTCCTGCCGCATCGTGCGCTCGCACGCCGTATTGCCGCAGGTCCTTTTTCAGATTGTCGATCTCGTGCTTTGCAAAGCATGCATCAGCCCCGGAAAGGAGCAGACTTCTTCTCTCGTCGGATGCCGCACTGTCGACAAAGACGACAACATGGGCGACAGCGACATGGCCTTTAATTCTCTTGAGCCGCTCGTAGTAGTTGAGACCGGGCATCTGCATATCGAGGATGACGATATCATAGGCGAGCTTGCCCGCGATCGGGGGGAATGTCGTGTCCACGCGCAGGATCAGATCAACGGAGTGTCCTTCGTCCTCCAACTCCTGCTTCAGGAGAAACCCGTGATTTTTTTCCACATCCGCAATGAGTATTCTGCCCATGGTTCGACTCTTCGAAAGGATTGATCATGAAACCGCGTCCTACCCGAATACGGCGGTCATGGGGATCACACCGCGCAGAGATTCCCCTTGAGTTTGCTCAGCAGGAACACGGACAGCTGGTAGTTTGATCCCTCTTCCTGCTTTGTCTGCTGATAAAAATCGCAGACCTCACAGGTCTTGTACTTCATGCCGTAAGTACCCTGGACTTTGCCGCCGCATAACGTACCGGCGATCATCCAGCAGGCCCTTCCGCTGTTCTTGCCGCCGTGCACGCCGCTCAGCCGGTCATCAATCGCGGCCGGGCAGACGCCTAATGCCGCGACATTTTTCCCGTTCTGTTCCCTTCCGCAATTCTTGTGCTCCCAGCAGTTCTTTTTCATACTATATTCTCCTTTTGGCATTAACTTGTTTTTCTATTAACTGGAACCCCTGTATAGCAAAAGCTTTGCCAGTATATAACCAGTTGATTCTCAATGAGGAGCAACCCGGAGAATAATATCACCTCGGGCAAACTGCCCTGCGTTACAGACAGAATGCCCGATGCGCTGGAAGCAACCTGGGACGCACGATCCATTCAGCTGGATACGCCGATGGTCAGATGTATAAAGAATTTATGATAAAAGGGTATGGGAAAATAATCAGCTTTCTGATACAATGTCACCACTCAGAAGACATACCGGTAGATGTTCACGAGGTAGACCTATTTTTCATCAGCGGAGCATGCCTCGGAGAAAAATCAGGAGGTGTTCCATGAAGAGATTCCTGGCCGCATTTGTCTCTATGAAGTGGACAGGCCTCGCGTACTGCTTCTGTCTGTGTCTTCTTGTGCCCGCGGGCTTTTCCCGGGCGGAAACCACTCCAGCGCAACCGTCCCGGTACAGCGTGGCAATCATCCCGTTCTACACCCCGGAAAAGATCTGGCTCCTCTATACGCCGTTCATCCAGTATCTTTCGACCGCGACCGGCCTTCCGTGGGAGTTGAAGCTCTACCCGGATCACAATTCGCTGATCCAGGACCTCTGCAGCGACAAGGTCGGCATCGCGCTCCTCGGCCCGGCGCCGATGGGCCGCGCTAATCAGAAATGCAACGCGAAGCCTTTTCTCGTGGCCCTCAGCAAGGACGGCAAGCCGTCGTTCCATTCCATTATTGTGACGAGCGATCCCGCGATCACGGAACTGAGCAAGGTCCGGGGGAATAAATTCGGTTTTTTCAAGGGTTCGACCGCGGCCCATATCCTACCGATGAAAATGCTGAAAGACGCGGGCCTCGCAACGGGGGCATTTAAGCCGGTCTTTTTTGAGAGCCAGGACCGGATCATGACCGCCCTGCTTACCCAAGAGGTGTCCGCGGCGGGCGTGAAAGAGACTCTGTACCGGAAATTCAAGAACGAACCTCTCCGGGTACTCAAGACTTCCGGTCCCCTTCCCAATTTCGCCTTCTGCGCCTCCCCGTCCCTGTCCGCCGAAATCCGGGAGCGCTTCATCGCCGTGCTGACCAAGCTCCAGCCGCTCTCGAACGACAATGATGCCGCCGCCGTAAGAAGTTGGGACGACGAGATCAAGAACGGGTTTATGCCGCCGGCTGAAGAGTACCTCGGGTCTGTCTTGAAACTGCACACTGTCTACCGGGAGATCATGCATGAAGATTGACAGAAAGGGCCTCGGCATCCGGTTTTTTGTCCCGATCCTCGCTCTTACTTTGATCATTACCCTGGGCCTGCTGATTCTGGCACACAAAATAACGGGCCACATTCAGGAGGATTATCGGCGCTTCACCATTCAAGCCGCGGCCGGCAACGTTACCACGATCCTCGAGATGGCCGCCGCTGATCTCACCACTGCCAAGTTGACCGGGAATCCTTTCGTGGTGGAGGCGAAAAAAAAGAACGTCCTGGAGGCGATCAAGCTATCCTGGTCGAGAAGCAAGCAGGAAGGGATCGTCACCACGACAGACGGCACGGTCCTCTTTTCCACGCTTGGTCCGGGACCAACGCGGTCAATCCGGGAACGACGCGTCCATGGCATTTTTTCGCTGGACATTGATGATCTGCATGTTCTCTGTATCTCCAATTTTTTTCCTCTCTGGGGATGGGAAGTCACCACCATTGCCGAGCGCTCGATCAGCAGTCATGCGGACAGAGAAGTCGCATTCCTCTTTCCGGGGATGGCGGCTGCCCTCCTACTGCTTGCCGCGGGCTTGTACATCATTTTCCAGCGGAACCTTCGCCGGCCTGTGGCAACCATGATCTCCAACGTCAGTACGGGACATGATATTCCCGCAACGGGAATAACCGAATTCGACCGGATCGGCCATGCGGTGAATGAGGCCTTTTGGCGTGAACGCGACCGGACGGAGGAGCTGGAGGTCGAGCTCGGCGAGCGCATGCGGGCAGAAAGCATGCTGCGGGAGAGCGAGAACCATACGACCTTGATCCTCAATTCCATCGCTGAGGGCATCTACGGCGTCGATCTCCAGGGGAACTGCACCTTCTGCAACCCGGCCGCACTCCGTCTCTTCGGCTATGAGCGGGCGGAGGAGATCGTCGGCAAGAAGATCCACCCGCTCATCCATCATACGCTGCCTGATGGCACCCATTATCATTCAGAAGACTGCAAGGTATATAGTTCCTACCGTGAGGGGAAGGGCGCTCATGTGGTCGACGAGGTGTTCTGGCGTTCCGATGGGACGAGCTTTCCGGCTGAATACTGGGCTCAGCCGATCATGCGCAATGGTGCGCCTATCGGGGCGGTCACGGTTTTTGCCGACATAAGCGAGCGCCTTCGTGTTGTGGAGAGCCTGCGAGTGAATGAAGCGCATTATCGGTCGCTGTTCGACAACATGCTCGAAGGATTTGCCCATTGTCGTATGCTGTTTGAAAACAACCAGCCGCTGGACTTCATCTATCTCGACGTCAACAGCGCATTCGAAAAACTAACCGGCTTAAAGAACGTTGTCGGGAAAAAAGTCTCCGAAGTGATACCGGGGATCCGGGAAACCGACCCGGGATTATTCGAGGTCTATGGCCGCGTGGCCCTGAACGGCAAACCGGAGAGGTTCGAAGTCTATATCGAAGCCATGAGCTCCTGGTTCGCTATTTCGGTATACAGTCCGGAACGAGAACATTTTGTCGCCGTCTTTGATATCATCACCGAACGGAAGCAGATGGAAGATGCGCTGAAGAGAAGCGAAAACCTGTTGCAGACGATCATTGATACCGAACCTGATTGCGTCAAGATGATCGATGCGCAGGGCAATCTGATCATGATGAACCGCGCGGGTCTGGATATGATCGAAGTGGCCTCCCTTGACGAGGTCAAGGGGAAAAATGTTTGTCCTCTTGTAGCTTCCGATTATCGACAGGCATTCATGGATCTTACCGCGCGCGTTTTTGAGGGGCAGTCCGGGACCCTGATGTTCGAGATGGTCGGAATAAAAGGAACACATGTGTGGCTGGAGACCCGTGCGGTGCCGTTTCGCGATGAGAAAAAGGATATCGTCGCCCTGCTTGGCATAACCCGGGATATTACCGAGCGCCGAAAACTTGAAGAGCAGCTCCGGCAATCCCAAAAAATGGAGTCCATCGGCACCCTTGCCGGCGGTGTGGCCCATGATTTCAACAACATCCTTGCGACCATATCCGGCTATGGCCACCTGACCCTCATGAAAATGAAACCTGACGATCCGCACTGGTCGAACATCCAGCAGGTCCTGGAGGCGGCGGACCGGGCCGCTCATCTCACCCAGGACCTTCTCCTCTTCA
>JBGPIG010000215.1:0-4525 GCA_041484745.1 Nitrospirota bacterium
ATCTGGTCTTCTGTCAGCAGGTAATCCATGAAACCCTCCGAGGATAAATTACAAATCTCAAATTACAAATCACAAATAATAACCAATTATCAAATTATAATAACCAAACGTTTGAAACTTGGTACCTGGTCATTGGTGCTTATTTGTAATTTGATGCTTGTTGTTTGGAGCTT
The DNA here is from genome assembly GCA_041484745.1 of Nitrospirota bacterium. Classification (GTDB taxonomy): domain Bacteria; phylum Nitrospirota; class UBA9217; order UBA9217; family UBA9217; genus JALNZF01. Next base: position 174 of record JBGPIG010000215.1, read on the forward strand.
CCTACCATTACCACCTTACCAGCGCAGAGGCCCAGGTAAGGCCTCCCCCAAAGGCTTCGAACAGCAGGAGATGGTTTTCTTTTATCCTGCCGTCACGGACCGCTTCGTCCAGGGCCATGGGGATGGAGGCCGCCGAGGTGTTGCCGTATTTGTGGACCGTAAGCACGACCTTTTCCATGGGCATTTTCAATCGCTGAGCCATGGCCTGGATGATCCGGAAATTCGCCTGGTGCGGCACGAGAAAATCAATTTCCTCCGGTTTGACCTTGTTGTATTTCAGAGTTTCCTGAACGACACCCTCAAGCGCCCGTACCGCCGCCTTGAACGTCTCATTGCCCTTCATCTTGACAAAGTGCATGCGCTTCGCAATGGTCTCATGCGATGCCGGGTGCTGGGCGCCGCCTGCCGGGACGTAGAGCAGATCTCCGAGAGAGCCGTCGGAATGGAGGTGCGTGGAAAGCACGCCGCGCTTGCCGGAGTGTTTCTGAAGCACGACAGCGCCGGCGCCGTCGCCGAAGAGGACGCAGGTGGTCCGGTCCTCCCAGTCCATGAATCGTGACAGGACCTCAGCGCCGACGAGGAGGATGTTCTTGTACATCCCTGATTGGATGAACGCATCGGCCATCGATAAGCCATAGAGGAATCCCGAGCAGGCGGCATTGATGTCGAAGGCCGCTGCTTTTTTTGCGCCGAGCTTGTCCTGGAGCACGCACCCCATACACGGCAGGATCATGTCCGGCGTCATGGTTGCAACAATGATCAGGTCGATCTCCTCCGCTCCGATCCCGGCGGCCTTCAGCGCTTTCCGGCTTGCCTCGTAGGCGAGGTCCGATGTGGTCTGGCCCTTTTCCGCGATCCGACGTTCCTTGATGCCGGTGCGTTCCATGATCCAGGCATCGCTCGTATCCACGAGCTTCTCAAGATCGTGATTGGTGACGACCTTCTTCGGTACGTACGAACCGGTACCTGTTATGCGCGTATGGATCATTTTGCTCTGACCAACTCCATGTTTTTTTCGATGTCCTCGTGGACGTGCCTGTTCACATTGCTTTTCGCGAGCTCGGAGGCGACGCGGATGGCGTTCTTGATCGCCCGGTCGGAAGAGCGACCGTGGCTTATGATGCTGATGCCGTTGATGCCGATGAGGGGGGCCCCGCCGTACTCCGCATAGTCGATACGGCGTTTCAGGGTGCGGAAGGCGGGCCGCATCATGAAATAACCGAGCTTCTGAATCAGGTTGTCGCCGATGTTTTCCCGGATCATGAGCCCGATGGTTTCCGCGACGGCCTCGGAGACCTTGAGCACTACGTTGCCGATAAAGCCGTCGCACACGACGACGTCGGCTTTGCCGGACATCACATCGGGACCCTCAACATTGCCGATAAAATTGAGCGATGTTTCGGTCAGGAGCTTGAACGCCTCCTTGGTGAGTTCATTCCCCTTGGTTTTTTCCTCGCCGATGGAGAGCAGGCCCACGCGGGGGTTCGGGTTCTTGAGCAGATACTTGGCGTATACCTCTCCCATGATCGCGAACTGCAGAAGGTGATTCGGTTTGCAATCCACGTTTGCCCCCACATCGAGGATGATGCAGAATCCTTTTATGGTCGGCATGAATGTGGCGATTGCCGGACGCTCGACCCCTTCAAGGGGACCCATGACGAAGAGCGACGTGGTCATGGCCGCGCCGGAGTGTCCTGCGCTGATCACGGCGGCCGCCTCGCCGCTTTTGACGAGTTCGTTGGCTACGCGGATCGAAGAGTCCTTTTTTCTCCGAAAGACCGTGGCCGGAGAGTCGAGCATGTCCACCACTTCGGTGGCGTTCCGGATCTCAATAGGGAGTGATTGTGCATGCGGGTGTTTCTTAAGTTCTTCCCGGATAACTTGTTCGATACCCACCAGAATGATGCCGACCCCGCACTCCTTCGCGGCCAAGATGGCCCCGGCGACGATTGCGTGAGGTGCGTTGTCGCCTCCCATAGCATCAACGGCAATTTTCATACAGCTCCCTACCCTGAAAAAGCGGTCCTTGATCAAAGGCCGCACTATGCACTATCGGCAATGAACTTTTTTTTCGGGGCCTGCAAAATAAAAGGCAAAGGGTTATGCCAGAAAATACTGAATCATCCCTTTGCCTTTGAGCATGCGTCGGTTATATCTGCTGAACAGCTACGATCTCACGACCGTTGTAGATGCCGCAGGACAGACAGGCGTGATGAGGTTTCTTCACCTCCTGGCACTGAGGGCATACCGAGAGGTTCGGGGCTTTGAGATGCTTGTGGGTGCGCCTCTTGTCCCTGCGGGACTTTGATGTTTTGTGTTTTGGATTCGCCATGGTCTTGTAATACTCCTTATTGTTTTTTTAATATATCCTTCAATGCTGCGAACGCTCCGAACTCCCCCGGGCCGTCCTTCCGACAGCCGCAGTCCGCTCCATTCAGGTCCGTTCCGCAGACCGGGCAGAGGCCTTTGCAGTCGGGATGGTGAAGAGGGACCATGGGGACTGCCATGAGCACCTGCTCTTTTACGAACTCGACGGGATCGATCTCCTCGCCCTGGTAAAATTCTATATCGAGCTCCGACCGACCGAGTTCATGCTCGGGGGCCGTCCCCAAGGATTTCGCCGGCGCGAGGTCGACACTCAGTTCCGTATCGATGTGGTAAGTAAAAATCTTCAGGCACCGGCTGCATTCGAGTTCGGAGTCAGCCTGTACACGCCCTGTTATATGGAGGACCCCTTTCATCGGCTTCATGCTGAGAACTGCTGTAGTCGCAGTTGATGCCGTTCCTGTGTCGAACAGTGCTATTTTTTGGGAAAGCTCCAGTGTAAGCCCCTCTGGCGGTATGTCGTTGATTTTGATGGCCATTTCATTTTACACAAGGGGCTGTAAGCGACTGTAAGTGGTGAATTATATAGAGAAGCTCCGTTTTTGTCAAGAAAAAATACCGATATGCCGGAAGCCTGTTGGCGGGAGATATAAGTACCGGATCAGGCCGACAGTCAGGGGATCCCATGAAAAGCATGCTCAGGGAGGAGATGTTGACATTGCTCTGCAATTTCTCTAATATCGTTCTATGGCTGTACCATTCAGGAGGCCGTATATGAAAATGAAAGTGTTGGTCATGATGGTGCTTTGTTATTCTCTCGGTTTGCTGGTAACTCCGGACAGTCTGGCCGCCATCTATAAATATGTGGACAAGGACGGCATGGTTTATTTTGCCGATGGTCTTCATTCCATCCCTGAGCAATACCGGACATCGGCCAAGATTGTCAGCGGTGAAGCGAACGAAGGGGAAGAGAAACGGCCGGTGGGTCGAGACCCTTCGCCAACACAAGCGGAAACCAAGACAGGAGAAGCAGCGCCGGTGGTCGTTCTTCAGGCCCGGCCATCCGCTGAAGCAGGCGGGAAAACCTCTCTTGGCGGCAAGATGCTGACTTCGGCGATCATTGTGGTAAGCGCGTTGTTTGCTTTTGCCATCCTGGGGATCATTGACGCGGACCATAAAAAAGCGGTGAAAATCGTCCGCATGGTTATATTATGGGGAGTTTCGGTCTATCTGCTCTATAACCATGCGGGCGACACGGTCCATGTTTTCAGCTCCATCGGGCATAGAATAGAGAACGTCCGGCATCAATCCGAGGAAAAGGGGAAGAAGGCCGCCAAGGCGATCAAAGATATGAATGCAATAATGGAGCAAAGCGAAAAAATCAGGCGCGCGGATGACGGGGAAGCAGAGCGGGAGAAAAAGGAATAACGAGTAATCAGCGTTCACGGTTCCACACAGCAAATTGACCTCTTGTAAGCACCACGAAAACAGCTTGACACGTGTAACTTGTCTCTTGTCATGATCAACCAAATGCCACCCGATAACAGGATTGGATAGCCAATCATGCACAATAACCCGATAGAACGATACTTGACAGACATTGGAGAAGTCCGGGGCACCAGGTCTAACGTGGCCGAGACTTCGTTCTATCCGGCCTTGGAACGAGCTTGGCCACTCGTCCGACGAACGCAATGCGAGAATGAAAAGTATCATTGCATGGTTGGAGGCCCGTTCTGATGTGCAAACGTGGAAAGTAGGCGACGAGTTTGACCTCTGGCACGGGAACTTCAAAGAAACGGGGAAGGAAGAAACCAAGGTGAGTGGCGAAGGACCGAACAATGATTGATAAATCGCTTGCCGTATTTGAAAATTATAATATCCGCAGAATATATGACGAGGAGTCCGAAACCTGGTATTTCTCTGTCGTGGATATCATACAGGCGCTCATTCAGCAGCCGGATTACCAGGCTGCAAGAAATTACTGGAAAGTTTTAAAGAACCGCTTGAATAAAGAGGGAAGTGAAGCG
>JBGPIG010000216.1:0-4524 GCA_041484745.1 Nitrospirota bacterium
AAGCACAAAAAAATCAAACAGTACTTTGTCAAAAGCGCTTCACCAAGTAGATGCTTATTTTTTGGTGTTAAGAAGTTATTTTTATTGTGTGAATTTTGTGACTTCTGTGGACAACCGCCGTTTTTAGGCTGATACGAGGTGAAACGATGAGCATTCCCAATACAAGACAGAGAACGGTCCGCCCCACGCACCCCGGAGCTATGCTACGCGAGGATTTTCTCCCCGATTATGACCTTACCGTCGCGGCTTTTGCCAGGGCACTGGGTGTGTCTCGTCAAACGATACACGAATTGCTCAAAGAGCGCCGTGCAATAAGTCCCGAGATGGCCTTGCGGCTGGCGCGTCTCTTCGGCAATACTCCGGAATTCTGGCTGAACGCCCAGCGTGCTGTCGATCTCTGGGATGCTTCGCGATCCATCAAGGCGAGGATTGCGCGTATCGCCCCCTTGCATGCCGCGTGAAGGCTTTTGTCCGGCCCCGCAAGGTCATGTTGCTGCAAGGAGACATCATGATTGACTGCTTGCAGGTTGCGCCTGCCTGTTATTCCCGACATTTTGTATGATCGCCAAAGTGTTTCTCGAAAAAATCCTTGCACTCATGCGCGTTTTATCGGATAATCATAGAAACTGCAGTTGGCCACATAAGTCACAAAATTCACAGGGAAGAAACAATATCTTAACAACACGTCAATAGTCACCTGCTGGGTGAAGCTATTTTACCAAAGTACTGCTTGATGTATTTTGTGTTTTATGTGCTTTATGTGGCTGAACTGCTCTTTGTAGGATAATTGACCTCACCTGCCGTACGAACGGGCCGGAACATTTATATTCTTTGAAAGGCAAGAAGGAGACGGAATGAGAATAAGAACGATAACAGTATTTTTTATCATGGCATTATTGCTCCCGCAGTTCATGCTCTCTGCATGCAAAAAGACCGACACAGCGGGAAAGACCGCTCAGCAGTCGTCCGAGATGTCTCAGAAGGACAAATTGATAAAAAGTTTTGAGGAATCAAAAAAAATCACAGCCGCAAAGGTAAACGGCGAGGCCATCACCATGTTCGATCTTCTGCGCCAGATGAACGCTCTTGCCCCCCAATACGTGAAACCCGGTCAGCAGTTAACGCCGGAGCTCAATGGGAAGATAAAAATTGAGGCGCTCAATGTACTGATCTTCAAGGAAATGGCCGTCCAGGCGGCGAAAAAGAGCGGGATGAAGATAGACGCGGAGATGGTCGATGAGGAGTTGAAGAAGATAAAAACAAAATCAGGGTCAGACAAGGCCTTTCAGGACTTTCTGGACTATTCCGGTTTTACTGTAGAGGCGCTGCGGAAAACGCTTGAACGGGACCTTCTCTTTCAGATGGTCGTGGCGCATAAGATCTATGCGAATATACCTATTACCGATGCGGACCTGAGAGCGCGCTATAAAAGGGACAAGGCCGGATTGAAAGACGCCGCTAACCGGCAAATGACCTTCGAAGCGGCAAAGGGACTGCTGGAACAGAGGATTCAGACTGAAGTGGGGGAAAAGAAGATCCAGGAGTGGGAAAAAGAGTTGAAGAAAAACGCCCGCATTGAGATCATCGAGCAAAAGCAGAAGCAGGGGTGAGGTGTCTCACACAACTATCCACAGATTTCGCAGATGTACTACTATTCAGGTTGAAGGTTGGAAGACTGAAGGCTGAAGGGTTACCCGAATAATTTATTATCTTTTACCTTCAGTCTTCGGCCTGCGGTGCAAATAAATTTAGAAATCGAGGTGTCCATGTCCCCCATCAGCTCATACAGATATCGTAATGTTATCGCGATGACGCTCATAGCCATCGGTATTCTGGCGCTATCGTCGCGGGCTTTCTCCCACGGAGACCTCGATCTCCCTCCCTTGCCTGCCCCTGAAATGTATGGCGACGTCGTGATCGACCGTTTTTGCGGGGAAAAGAAGGTCGTTCCCGTGGTGTTCTCCCACTGGGTGCATCGGCCGTTCTACACCTGCCGGGTGTGCCACGTGGACCTGGAATTTGCGATGAAGTCGAATGATACGGGCATCGTGTGCAACGGCGGGGAGATGTCGGGAAAATTCTGCACAAGGTGCCACGACGGCAAGATCGCGTTCGGTCCCAAGGGGCCGGACGGGGAGAACTGCGATCGCTGCCACAACGCCGATGCGAGTCCGAACCGGAAAAAGTTCAATGAACTGAAAGATAAACTGCCCGCCTCGAAATACGGCAACGAGATAGACTGGGTTAAGGCCCTCGCGGACGGCCTGATCAAACCGAAGAAGAGCTTGTCGAAAGACTTTACTCCCGTCGTTATAGACCGTACGCTCACGCTGCAGGCGGAGATGGCGGGGATACCGCCCGCGGTCTTCTCCCACAAGACACACCTGGAGTGGCTTGACTGCGCCAACTGCCATCCTGATATATTTAATATCAAGAAAAAAACGACCAAACATTTTTCAATGTCGCGGATTCTCAACAATGAATTCTGCGGGGTCTGTCACCTCAAGATAGCCTTTCCCATGAATGAGTGCAGGCGGTGTCACCCGGCCATGAGGAAGTAGGTTTGTTGGTCCGGTGTGGCGCATTCCTGATGGAATTGAGTTCTCGTCAAGAGAGATGATTTCGTATGAGGTCAAAAATTGCCACATAAGGCACAAAGTGCACAAAGGATAAGACTTTAAAACACTAAAGTTTTGTTTTGAGCCTTCTGTGACTTTTGTGGCCAAAAAATACTTTTTCCGGCGGTCTTACCTTCCGTATCGCATTAAGACCTCACAGCCCGCTTGCTCCCCCAGATCGCAGGCCTTCTGAAAATCCGGGACAGCCAGCTCCTTCCTCCCTGTTTTGACATACACATTTCCCCGATCGAGATACGCCTTGGCAAAGTCGCTGTCCAGGATGATCGCCTTGTTAAGATCGCCCAAGGCCATTGCATACTCCCCGATAAGGAAATACGTCAGCCCGCGATTTCTGTAGGCGGAAGAAAAATCAGGCTTGATCTCAATGGCCTTATTGAACTGCTCTATCGCCGCGGCGAACGAACCTGTCTGGCCATAGGTACTGCCTCTGTTGTTATAGGCCTCAAAATACAACGGGTTCAATTCAATTGCTTTGTTGTAGTCCTCTATTGCTTTATCAAGCCTCCCGATTTTGCTATAGGCACAACCCCGATTATAGTGGGCCACCGGCACCCTTCCGGGCTCCTTCTCGATGACGTAATCCCAGAGATCAAAGGAAGTCCGCCAGATCGCTATCTGCCGAGAGGTTACCGTGATCAGAGACGCGGACGTTAGAATGACAATGCCGGCGACGGCAACGGCCGCCCAAAGAGAACGTTTCCCCGACGTATTCGCTGCTCCCCATGCCGCCGTTACTCCGATGAGCATGAACGGGCCGAGACTGGGCAGGTACGTGTATCTGTCCGCCATTGATTGGAGCCCCACCTGAACTATACCGAGTACGGGAATCAAGGTCACAACATAATAACCCCAGACCGCTGAAAACAACCGTTGCCTTCTTGCCGTGACCGCGCACGCGATCGTAATTACGATCGCAATCACAATCGTCGACAAATATTCGGGTGAGAGAAGAGAGGCATCCCGTGGATAGGGATAAAAGGGCATGAGATTAATCGGCAAGAGCATATTCCGCAGGTACGAGATGAGAGCTCCCGCCGCGACAAGCATTCTTGTCCCGAACGTCACATGTTCCAAAGCTTCCATGGCCCCGCCTGCCCGTTGGGCCAGAACGGTCAGCACCGAGGAAATAAGACTCAACCCGATAAACGGGAGTTTTTCAAAAAGAGCGGACCGCAATGATCTTACGGACTGCATTCTCCCGAGCGGGAACCAGTCTAAAATCAAGAGGACAACAGGAAGACTGACTGCCATCGGCTTGCTGAGCAGCGCGAGGACGAAGAAGCAAAGCGCATAGCGCATAGCGCCCAGCGTCAGGCTTTTGCGCTCTGCGCCAGGCTCCATGCGCTTCACCGCATTCAAATACATCATGATGCTGAGCAGGAAGAACAGAGCGCAGAGGAGGTCTTTCCTTTCCGCAACCCACGCCACCGATTCTACATGCACGGGATGGATCCCGAATAATAGACCGGTTGTCGCGGCGGCAATCAATGTGAAGTGTGAAGAGTGAAAGGTGAAGGGTGAAGAGTGAAGGGTGAAAGGTGAGTCGTGAATCGCGAGCGGCTTGCTTGCCTCCACCAGCCTCGCAACCAGAACAACCACCAAAAAAGTATTTACCGCGTGAAGAATAATGCTGGTCAGATGATGACCCCAGGGATTCAACCCCCATATCAGGTAATCAAGCGCGTGGGACATCCAGGTGAGCGGATGCCAGTTGCTGGCATAGAAACTTAGAAACGCCCACCTGAAGAAAGCCGAATCGAATGATCGGATATGCGTGTTTTCAAAAACATACTCGGGATCATCCCATTCGACGAACCCATTCTGCAGGGCGTAGAGATATACCGCTACTGTTATGAGCGAAACCGCGCCCGCGAGATAGTATTTC
>JBGPIG010000217.1:0-4502 GCA_041484745.1 Nitrospirota bacterium
GCGAGTGAAGAGAGAAATTCATCTATGGGAAGATGGATGAGACCTTCTGGGTGAACGGTCGTCTGAAAGAGGCTGTTTTGCAGCCGGACTTCCCTACCCGGCGGTGCCAGGTAAAGTCGCCCGGGCTGGATCTTCAGACCGTCGGATATTTCCTGGATCACGAGAGAGGGACGCCGAGCGCTCAGAAGCTCGTGCAGGAGGCTTTTGTGTTTTGCGGAAAGGTGCTGGACAAAGACGAGGGCGAAGACGAAGTCCTGCGGAAGCACGGCGAGGAAGCGCTGGAGGGCATCAAGCCCCCCGGCTGAAGCGCCGATGCCGACGATGTAGTGAGGGCCATTCGTGATGTCGCCCTGACCCTGGGCAGGGGTCTGGAGGAGTGGGCCGGGTACAACCGGACCTCCCCGTGATTTTTTGGAAACGCGGGCCTTCGTCGTGCGAATGGTGGTGCGCCGCTTTTCCGATGCTTTTTTCAGAGCCATAATTCCCCCATATGGTAAAACAGGATGCCGCAAGGAACCATGGCACATATTATATATACATTTCGTTGCAGTATCAAGAACATACTATCGTGGCTATGGTCAGGGGATTTTCTCTATTTTCATCATCATTCATTGTCGCCAGTGCTCAGGAAAACCAGTAAATCCTTCTCTGAGGGGATCGCTGAGAACAAACCTTATGCATCAACTGAATGAGCTGCATTATCGTGCGAGTTGAGCTTGGTCGGCGTGAATTCATCCTGCAGCCTTGGTGTCACCGACAGATCAAGATGAGGAACAGATAAGGGACAGCAAGTGACCATGGGGAGTGTCGTGAAAACTATCTGTCACCAGAAGCAGAACCTTTTTTTTCAGGAACCGCGCCATCATCGGACCTTCGTTTGCTGTATTTGGGACAGAGTGGATGGCGGCTGGTCGTGCAATACTCTTCCAGCTCATAGGCGCTTGGTACATAAACTTCCGTGCTGACCAGGCAGGACTTGAGATATTCACCGATCAAATGGGGACAAAACATTATTTTCTGCATCACTTCCTCGCGTTACATCATAATGAATCCGGCTGCAGGACACACTCTCAAGGTGCAGATCTCGTTCTCGAGAACGACATGCGCGTCTGTTGGCGTTCGCACGGCTGATAATTACAGAGCGTCGAGAGCATGCGAACCTGCTCCCGAGCCGGACAGCACGTCAGGACGTATACCAGCAATCGCTGTGCCATAAATCCGGACTGCTCAAAGATATTGGAAATCAGGAAGTTATGATGCGATAAGATGGGGAAGGATTGAAGCGTGCGGTCCAGATGGTCCACGATGGACTGCCTGGCCTGATGCAAAATGGACCTGTTAGAGAACTTCATCCCGCAGTAATTCGCACGGACCAAGGTCTCATGAGGTCCAACACGGCGAAGGCGCAGGAATGACAACAGCCCCTGAAATTGCATCTTCCAGGGGCTGTTGTCGGCTTTTTTATTATCTTCTTTTCTTCGTGGCTTTCTTCTTTGCCTTCTTCTTCGCGGCTTTTTTCACCGCCTTTTTCTTTGCCGTTTTTTTCTTTACGGCTTTTCTGGCTGCTTTTTTCTTGGCCGGCTTTGTTGCCGCCTTTTTCACAGCCTTCTTTGCTGCTTTTTTCTTTGCCGCTTTTTTCTTTACCGGCTTCTTCATGGCCACGGGCGGCGCGGGCGGCACGCTGGCTTGAGTTGCCTCCAGACCGCAGCAATACACCGGCTCCTCATACACGTCACCGGTCCTCGTTACATCTATTCTTCTGCCGCATACCCTGCACTCATACTGCATGATCCTCTCGATTCCCATACGCTTTCCCCTCCTTTAAGCTGATAACCCATGCTCTCATGGGCTGAATGGCGGTACTGACTGTAAAGAAACAGCCTGCGTTCAGAATGTTTTGAGAACCAACAAAAAACCGAGCTGCGAGAACGATGTTCTTGCAAACCAATTTAGAACCATATGGATAAAATGTCAAGTTTTTTGTGAATATTTCACTCAGCACCACACCCGGGGCTGTTTCTTGTTCGCATTGACCATCGCGGTCTTTCTCATATCAGCCTGCCTGAGCTCCCAGATCTGCTCCATACCTTCGATCGCAGCCGACAATGCCTCGTCCGTTGCCTTGCCGTCCCAGTTCCTGGTATCGGCCAAACGGTAAAGCTCAAGAATAACCTCGTCAAGAGTCATAGAATATCCTTTCGATACAGAATATAGTCAAAATATTTCAACGCGGAGTCCGCCGAGGATGCGGAGAAAATCCTTACTATTTCAAGGTACCTTTCTCCGTGTGTCCGCGGTAGATCATGCCTTTTTACAAATATATTAAACTTACCCGCACTTGGAGAACCCGCAACCCCTGCAGAAGGCGCACCCCTCACCGAACTCCAGCAGTCCTCCGCAATCAGGGCATTCCGGGCAGAGTCCCAAATGGTTTTTGCTTCCCCCTTGCGAGCAGTCGGATGATGCATAACCGACTGTGGGCTGCTCGGCAACGGCCTTTGGTTTGTGATGCTGACGATGGCCCATGCCATCCTTGTTGTACCGCTCGAGCGCCCGGCCGATGGCATCGGGGCAGGACAGGATGGACCCGCCTTCGCCCCAGGCCGGCGACGGGCAGCGGATGCCCTTCACCTGCTTGATGATGGAATCGATGGACACGCCGGACCGGAGCGCGAGTGACACCATGCGGGAAACGGCCTCGGACTGGCTCGCGGCGCACCCGCCGGACTTGCCCATGGTCGAGAATACCTCGCAGATGCCCTCATCATCCTCATTGATCGTGATATAGAGATTGCCGCAGCCGGTGGGGATCTTCTGCGTGACCCCCTGGGTGAGAAGGGGCCGGTGACGCGGCTTCTTCTCCTCGGCCAATTCCGGTGAGGCCGAGGCGACCGTAACGTGTTGGCCCGCAGCCGCCTTGCGCGCCTTATCCGTGGCGCCGGTCGAGAGCACTTGCTCGTCACGCGAGCCGTCGCGGTAGATGGTCACGCCCTTGCAGCCGAGCTTGTACGCCATCATATAGACCTTCTTTACATCGTCCTGCGTGGCGCTGTGCGGGAAGTTCACGGTCTTGGACACGGCGTTGTCGGTATAGTTCTGGAACGCAGCCTGCATACGGACATGCCACTCCGGGGTAATGTCATGGGCGGTCACAAACACCCGCTGCACGTCCTCAGGCACCGTCTTGATGTTGGTACACCCGCCGTGCTCGGCGATTTCCTTCATCACGGAATCGGAATGGAACCCGCGGTCCTTGGCAGTCCGCTCGAACACCGGATTCACCTCGATGAGTTCTGCGCCGTCCATGACCCGCCGCACAAAGGTAAGGGCAAAGATCGGTTCGATGCCGCTCGAGCAGCCCGCAATGATCGAAAGGGTCCCTGTCGGCGCGATCGTGGTGACCGTGGCGTTCCTGACCGGCGCCATGCCCGGCTTGTCATAGCTGCTGCCTTTGAAGTTCGGAAAGGCGCCTCGCTCCCCGGCGAGTTCTTCGCTCATCTTCCGGCCTTCGTCGGTGATGAACTTCATTACGCGTTCTCCAAGTCTGACCGCCTCATCAGAGCTGTACGGAATGCCTATCTCGAGCAGCATGTCGGCAAAGCCCATGACCCCCAGACCGATCTTGCGGTTGGCGCGGGTCTGCTCGCTGATCTTCTCGATCGGATAGCGGTTCACATCGATCACGTTGTCAAGAAAGTGGACCGCTTGCCGCACCGAGTGGCGGAGCTTGTCGTAGTCCACGGCCTTGCCGTGCTTCGCGAGCATCCTGGCCAGATTGATCGAGCCCAGATTGCAGGACTCGTAGGGCAGAAGCGGCTGCTCGCCGCAGGGGTTCGTGGACTCCACCCGCCCCACGTGGGGGGTGGGGTTGTACTGGTTGATGCGGTCGAGAAAGATGATGCCCGGGTCGCCGTTCTTCCAGGCCATGTTCACGATGGTCTCGAAGACCCGTCGAGCGTGAAGGGTCTTCACAACTGCCTTGCTGCGGGGGGATACGAGGTCGTACTCGCCGTCCTTGTCCACAGCATTCATGAAAATATCGGTCATGGCCACGGAAATGTTGAAGTTGTTCAGCCTATCGTTCTGTTGTTTACAGGTGACGAAATCGAGGATGTCCGGATGGTCCACCGAGAGAATGCCCATGTTCGCCCCGCGCCGCGTGCCGCCCTGCTTCACGGTCTCGGTGGCCGCATCAAAGACGGTCATGAATGAGATGGGGCCCGAGGAGACGCCCTTGGTGGACTTGACCACATCGTTCTTGGGCCGGATGCGGGAGAAGGAAAAGCCCGTGCCGCCGCCGGACTTGTGGATCAGCGCCGCGTTCTTCACGGAATCGAAGATCTCTTCCATGGAATCGCCCACGGGGAGGACGAAGCAGGCCGAGAGTTGCTGGAGGGGCCGCCCCGCGTTACCCAGCGTGGGTGAGTTGGGCAGGAAGCGCAGCGAGGTCATCAGCGCGTAGAAGCGCTCCTCTACCGCCGCCACCTCGTCCGCCTTAGGCC
>JBGPIG010000218.1:0-4470 GCA_041484745.1 Nitrospirota bacterium
ATGCGGTTCTCCTCGCAGAATTGATGGATCGGCTGCCACTCTCCGTTCGTTATCCCTCCCAGCAGGGCAAACACTGGTTCCCTGCGGTTGTACTCCTCCAGCTGTTTGCGCCATGTCTCGGGAGGGCCTTTCAATACCCAGCGGGAAAGCGACAGCTCTCGCGTTTCCGGACCCGACGATTTCAACGTTGCGTCCGCCATGATGCGGGACCGGTATCCGGTCGATCCGATATCTGCCAGCGGGTTGAAATATTTCGTCTCGTGCCTGTTTCTGATGAAATTCTCCAGAGGGACCAGAAACGCATTCAGCTCTTCAGGGCTGACGTCTTCAGAAATGATGGTCGCAAAGCGAATTGTCGTGTCCGATATTCCGGGTGAAAATTCGGAAGAAAGCGATTTAAGGTAAGCGATAAGAAGTTTCATGTCCTCGTCTTTAAGAAGATAGCGCGGCATCACCTCTTTCATGGTCCGCCCGGCGGAATCGACGCCGCTCCGCAGTGCGACGGCCAGTGATTCATCGGTATATATCGGGCGGTTGAGAATCGTCTGATAAATTTTTTGTTTTTTTGCATCAAGCTGGGGAGGCATAAGGGGCGCCGCATTATACGCGGGAAGCGAGTAAATTTTGAAGGGCTTGAAAAGCTTGTCTCCATTCGTGGGAGGGATAAAGATACCGCCCTCTCCGCCCTCTGTAGAACCGAGCCCGCTGCGCAGATGGCAGATCGAGCAGGCAAAGGCCATGCCGGGAACGGAAAGGCCGCCCTTGACGGAGACCTGCATCGGTTCTCCCGACGGCAGGATGCCTTCGCGATACATCCGTTCTCCCAGGCGAAGCGCCTCCTGCGAAGCGGCGGAGAACTCACGTGATTCCGCGTATGAGGTTGTTGCTCCAAGGAGAAGAGATAAAACCGCGCTCAAGATCATGGTGATCGTGAGGCGCTGTGCTCTGCTATTGCTCATTAGGTTCTTCATGTCATCTCCATCTCCTGGTCCGCGCCCCGGGAAAAGGACGCAAAAAAGCGCTGCTAAAGATCGAATAGGTACGCGCCGCGGAAGACCGTCTTTCCATTTTTTTCGAATGTCAATTTCACCTCCCAGTCCCCCGGCATGACGAGCCGTACGGGAAGAAGGTAAACCCCCTTTGCAGACAGGGAAAAATCCTTGTCGCCGGTGCTGTGCGCTCCCCTCATGGAAGGCATGTCCGCATCTCCTTTCACGACGAATGACGTGTCATGAACATTGTCACGGGTGAATATCTCCACGCGCATGATAGCGGTCCCCAGTTTTGGCTGCTTGGCAAAACCATAGGTGAAATAGTGATCGCCATCCAGAGATATTTTTTCACCGGGTTTTGGCAGCTGCTGATAGACCGCCTTCTCAACAGGAGACGGTGCGGCGCCGGCAAACAGAGGAGCAGCAACTCCGAGGCTGAAGGCACAGAGAAGGCCAAGCAGAAGTCTTGCCATATAACATTCCTCCTTCCGGGATCTGCGATTATCTGTTTCTGTGTTATCTCTCTGTACTCGTTTGGATCTGAACGATAGTATACTAAACGTCATATATAAGCAATATACATACCAATGCGATGTTATTAACAAGCCGTATCTTTTCAACGTAATACATTCTTATTTAAAAACAGGATTATTATGATGTGGGCCAATTTGAGTGGTCTATTTTGAGAGGGGATTATAGCCCATTGTAAGCCGTAATCAGCGGAAGAGATGGAAGAGAGTCAGGCTGGTTCAAGTCTCTACCCGGACAAGCCGGAATCGAACGGTCAAAACCAAAAAGCGTCTCACGCAAAGACGTAATGGCCTATGAAAGAAAAGCGGTCACTTAGGGAATCACGCCAAGAAAATATTTCTTAACGGTCTCATAATTGTCTGTACATACCACCGACCGTCATCCCCGAATGATCTAATCGGGGATCCAGAATTACACAAGGAAGAGACTGGATTCCCGCTCAGAGTCGCTGCGGGAATGACGAAATGAGAACCAAGGTAATGTCGTTTCTATTATGAGACGATTAATAAGTCTACCACGGAATTTGGAACGCTGCAGGTGGGAGAACGCGACTGACCGGGGCGATGAGAACGACATTTTTAGAAATTGGCGAGTGATGGGACGTTATTGCTTCGGCAGAATCAGGTCGCGATATTGTTCCGCAGATCGTTCAGCCTCAAGGGCATTCATCGTGTAGTCGGCAGCCCTGTATGCTTCCGCTAAATGTGCGAAGGCTTCGGACAGATTAGCGGCATCGTCCTGCGGCAACAGTACTGTCGCCTCTTTGAGCGCAGTTATCGACTCAACGACCCTATCCAACCTCAGGAGGACCACTCCCATCGTGTCCAGATAGTAAGCCCGGTGTTCCGGGGTCATCGCTATGGCTTTCGTGATAAGGTCTTCGGCCTCCTCGAGTGATACCTTTTGCTCCAGATAGACCCAGCACAGATTGTTATAGGTGTCTCCGTTCTTAGGCTCAAGCTTAATCGCTTTTTTGTATGCGGACTCGGCCTCCGCATAATTTTTTGTCCGGAATGAGAGGTCTCCCAGGAGAAGCAGCGCGGGTACGGATTTTTTGTCTTTTTTGAGCGCTTCGCGATACTGTTGGGCTGCAAGATCGAATTTCTCCTGAGATTCATAGATCCCGCCGAGGTTGTTATGCTCCTCGACCGAGAGCGGATCATTCAGGATAATGATCCTCGGAAGTGAGCAGCCGCTCAGAACAAACAGCGTCAGGAGACAAGCCGTGGCTGCAAACGAGCGACATACCGATGAATCGTTATGGTCCATGACGCTCCTCTCCCGGCCCCGGTTCGATCACGAGCATCCAATGGCCCGCCCGACCCCATTCCCTACTGAATTTATCATAGCTGATCAAACTGTTCGGCGTCAGGCCGTCATGCCCGATAATATAGGCATATACGTCGTCAAAGCCGATCACGCTGATATAGTGCGGTTGATGATACACGCTGAACCCGAGGTCAAGCATGCAGATTACCGGCAGCCCCTTCCGGATATACGCCTTCAGTTCCTCGAGCGTACCGTAAGAGGATGTTGTTTTGAAGCCCGCTTCCTGCGCAAACTTCTCCATATCCATCGGCAGCGTGCCACGAAGTTCCGGAAGGTATATTTGGTCGGTTATCCGCTCCAGGCTTTCCGGATGTCCATGGAATGCGAGTATGCCCGCAAGCGCGGCGGGACCACACGTTGATTCGCTCTGCCGATAGAAAGGCACGCCTTCTATATAGCGGCCCCGCGTTTCCAGTCCGGGCCGGAGATCGGTGAAGTTTCTCCCCAAGCACCCCGAGGCAAAACTCATCACCAGCAATATAAGCACGAAAAATAAAAAAGGCCGCCGGCATGGTTTATCATGTCCGCGGCCTTGTGGAGTACAGTGTACCATTTACCTGACCGAAATGCGGCCTTGAATCAGATAAATAAGAAGCACGACAAGAAGCGCCAGGATCACGAGGCTTACAAGAAGATCGACCGGGTCCCCTCCCGCCTGGAGTGAGTCCGTGTGCGTCGCGAGCTGATTGATCTGCGCGTCCGAGAGTTTATTCACCCTCGCCATGGTCTCCTCGGGGGAAAGCCCATAGTCCATAAGCTTCTGTTGGACGATCTTCGACTCGAGTGCCGCCTGGATCTTGGCTATATCTCCTGCGCGGCCGGCAGATGCTGCTGTTGCCTCGGTCACATTTCGCTGAGGTGCGGCTGGAACGAACATGGCTTCTGCAGGACCGGCGAAGGTCGACAGCGCAAGAAGCGCCACCACAAGATAGATGGTGAGAGGTTTCACATAGAAAGCCGTGAGTATGGACTTCATTGGTTCGAACACCCCCTGCTTTAAATTTGAACTTCGCTATTATCTGACAACAACTTTGTGCCCTGTGGCCTGAAGAATCACAACAACGAGGATCACCACTAAGACGAGAAATATCAAGGCCCCGACGTCATCAGCGCCCGCCTGAAGAGCATCCAGGTTCGCGGCAACCTGATGGATCTGTTCATCGGAGAGACCATTGATCCGTGCCAAAGCCTCTTCCGAGGAAAGTCCATAATCCATCATCCTCTGTTTGACAACGCCTGATTCAAGTGCTTTTTGAATGACGATCATGTCGGTTTTTTTCACGGACGCGGTCTGGCTGGAAGTGATGAACATGGCCCAACCCTGCGACGGGAGCGTAAGAAGAAGAGTCGCGAATATCAGATAGAGAGACACCATTTTAAAGAACGGTTTTTTTTGCACCAGGTTCACCTCCTTATTAATTGTGACCGAACGCTGCACTCCTCAGATAGCGTACCGACGATTTAATTTAAACACTTTTTTAATGACCTGTCAATAAGATAATGGATTCCGGTCAGTCAGCCATAATCCCCTACAGCAACGTCATTCCAGCGAAAGCTGGTACCCAGTCTTTACAAAAACCTCCGGATGCCGGATCAAGTCCGGCATGACGGAAAAGGA
>JBGPIG010000219.1:0-4452 GCA_041484745.1 Nitrospirota bacterium
CCTTTTGAGCTGAGAAAGGCCCTGGAGATTAAGCTTAATAAAATCTTCAAACCGTAAAACCGAAACCATAACTACATACTGTCTTCCGGTAACATTTAATTATGAAGCAGCGGGCATCCCCATTAACAGCAAGCTTGATACCTTGTAACTATTCGAGTGAATAGGCGGAAGGCTGAAGGCATCAACAAGTCTTACTCTTCTTCTCCTGTTCCCCAGTCTCCAAACCGCTCCAGGCTCCTCATTTCGCTCCCTTTGAGTTTCAGTTCACTCACCGCTGAGACCGGAAGCGATATCCACTGGAATGAGCCCTTCAGGTGGACTTCACTATCCGAGACCTCAATTAACACACCGGAATACTTCATCCCGTTCGCGACGACCTCAACTTCTTTCCCGAGCATTGATTGAATATCAGGCATAATAAGCTCCTTTATTCTTTTCCTGATCCCTGACTCCGTCTCTTATATCTCCAATTTGCCCCAGCGCTCTTTACGGTATCTCCAGAGGAGGAGGCTCATCCGCACGATCCAGTCGAGGATCATCACGGACCATACAGCGCGGATATCGGCTCGCATCACGGTGGCGAGCAGTGCTGCGATCGGCAGTCTGACAAACCACATACCCGCGATCGTCCCGAACATGATGAATCCCGTGTCCCCGGCCCCGCGCAACGCCCCTCCCGCGACCATGGTGATGGCAAGCGGGACCTGGGCAAACGCAACGATCTTCATGTACAGGATGCCGTATCTTATCACATCCGGGTCGCTGGTAAAAGCACGAAGCAGGACATAGGGGAAGAAAAAAAAGACCATCCCCATGGCGGCCATGAGGACGACAGCGAGGCGGTTCGCTTCATAGGCGGAAATGCGCGCAGCCTGTGTCTTACCGGCGCCCAGGTTCTGCCCCACCATGGTTGCCGCCGCCACCGCGATGCCGTAGCCGGGCATGAACGAAAAGGCCTCGATGGCAAGACCCACCTGATGGGCGGCATACACGGTCGTACCGTAGAGCAGGATCACCTTGGCGAAGAGCAGAGACCCCGTGTTCTGGAGCAGACGGTCGATAAAGATGGGATAGCCCAGCTTCACGGTCATGACCGTGAGCCGCATCTCCAGGCGTCTGCTGATCGCCACATATCCCTTATGCACCGACCGGACCAGAAGGAAGACAGCGCCGAGACATTCTGATATGGCTATGGCGATTGCCGCGCCCTTGACCCCAAGCGCCGGGAACCCAAAGCGACCGTAAATAAGCGGATATGCCACGACCACATGCAGCAGGTTCACCAGCAGCGTTGCGTAAAGCGGCGTCCTGGTATCTCCCGTGCCGTGCATGATACCGGAAAGAACATTGAGCGCGATTGTGAAAACAATGAATGCAAAGAGGATCGTCGTATATTCCGCGAGGATCCCCTGCACAACCGCGTTCGCGCCGAGCAAAGCCCCGACTTTTCCGCCGAAACTTATGCCGATGATCGTAATGACCGTTGCCGCAACGAGCGCCAGCAGCATGGCTTGATACGCCGCTTTGGCCGCCTCCTGTCTGCGATCGGCCCCCCATAACTGGGAGACCAGCACCGTCACTCCGATATTAATTCCCCAGGAGAGGCTCATGACCACGAACACCATGAGCTGTGCCATACCTACGGCCGCAATAGCGGATGCGCCGAGGCCGCCGACAAGAAAAATGTCTACAATCCCGACCGAACGCTGGAGCAGGCTCGAGAGAACAACAGGGATCGCGAGCGAAAAGACCTGTCGCCGAATGTTCTTTTGCATATATCGTTCAGACCACAAAAGCCCTGTAAACCCTTCGACGAGCTCAGGGTACAACAGAGCTTATGGTAAGATCATGGCTCTTTCGTACTATATTTGAAAATACTCTATTACCAAGCATCGATAAAGAACAACGATTCTTCGATGAAAACCTATTTTCGCGCAAAGACGCAAAGGAAAGCAATACAAGGCAAGGCAGTTCTTTGTTTTAAAACAAGATCGATTTAAGATTTGAGCCGTTGACTTTCTTTGCGCTCTTTGCGACGTTGCGCGAGACAGACGTCTGTAGTTGCTTTTTCAACTTATTTACGAATGAACCAAAATCATCTGCTTTTCGTGAGTACGGGACCTGTCACAGCGCGAAACAAGAGGGCCTTTTTCAGCAAATACGCGGCAGCTGCTCTCCCTGGAGCATGTCGATGATACGAGTGCCGCCTATGGTCGTTTCGAGCAACACCATGCCGACAGGCGACCCTGCCACTTCTCCGATGACTGCGGCATGGTGTCCATCTGCATGCCGTCTCATTGCGGCCACCATAGCATCGGCTATCCCCGGCCCAACAATGGCAATCAGGACCCCCTCGTTCGCCACAAACAAGGGGTCGAGGCCGAGAAGACCGCACGCTCCCTTTACTCCCTGCGGTATCGGCAGGGCGTTCTCACGGATACGCATGCAGCGTCCCGATTCAAGAGCAACCTCTTTCAAGGTTGTCGCAAGACCGCCCCTGGTCGGGTCTCGCATGAAACGAATTTCATTCGACACGTCATACATGCATTGTACGAGACCATTCAAGGCCCGGGTATCGCTGATCACGGGAGGATCAAAGGTCAGTCCGTTTCTTTCCGACATGACCGCCACACCGTGACTTCCTATCTCGCCGCTGATGATAACTTTGTCTCCAGGCTGGATTGATGAAGCTGCAATAAGCCTTCCCTCGGGGAGAAGACCGATCCCGGATGTATTGATAAAGATGCCGTCAGCCTTGCCCTTATTCACCACTTTGGTGTCACCGGCAACGATCTTGACCCCTGCTTTTGACGCGGTGTCCGCCATGGACGAAACAATGGTCTTGAGATCGGACAATAAAAAGCCCTCCTCGATGATAAATCCGACCGTGAGATAAAGAGGCTCCGCGCCCGAAACCGCGAGGTCATTGACAGTCCCGTTCACTGCGAGATCGCCGATATTGCCCCCGGGGAAGAATAGCGGCGTGACCACATAGGAATCCGTGGTATAGGCAAGGCGCTTCGAGGATACGCTCACAATAGCGGAATCGCCGGAGCCTTCTATACCGAATGCCGGGCTGAAATGTTCCTGGATCAGCTGGTGCATCAGTTTGCCGCCGCTGCCATGTCCTAACAGTATTTTATCCATAAGCAAAGAACCCCTACAAACCGTAGTATTGATTATGATGGATCCGAACTAAGTCGGATGTAACCGCCGAGACGCAGAGAACATCCTTATGGCTTTCAATATGCATTTCTCCGCGTCTCCGTTTATGGCCGCGCCATCGCAAGAGCAGGCTACGCCTCTGCGGTAGATTATGACTTTTTGTGAGATCATCACATTTATTGCTGACCGTATTTATAATACGCCGCGCAACTGCCTTCGGTGCTTACCATGCACGGACCGATAGGGCTGTCCGGTGTACACCCCGTGCCGAACAGCGCGCACTCGGTCGGAATTTTCACACCGCGCAGGATATCGCCGCAGGAGCAGAACTCCGGTTCAACGGCATCCGACAGGGGAGGATTGAACTTCTTCAGCGCATCAAAGGCAGCATACTGCTCTCGCAGTTTCAGCCCGCTGTTGGGAATAACGCCTATCCCGCGCCAATAAGCATCGGCCGGCTCGAAATACTTGTTGAGGAGCGCCACTGCCTTAGGATTCCCCTCTTCTCGAACAACGGTCCTGTACTGGATTTCAACGACTGCCTTCTTTTGCGCGATCTGGCGCACGATCATCAGAATTCCCTCGATGATCTCCTTCGCTTCGAATCCCGTGATGACCGAAGGTTTATTATACCGCGACGCTACGAATTCATAGGGTCTCTTTCCAATGATGGTGCTTACATGGCCGGGAAGAATAAATCCGTCTACCTGTACGTCGGGAGAATCGAGCAGCGCGATCAACGCCGGCGGCACGAGCTTGAATGCGGCATAGACCGATATATTTTTGATCTCCGCCTGCTCGGCATGGGCGATACTTGCCGCGATGAGCGGCGAGGTGGTCTCGAAACCGGTCCCGAAAAAGACGACCTCACGGTCCGGCTCTTTTTGCGCAAGGGCCAAGGTATCAAGGGGTGAATAAAGTACCCGTACGTCCGCGCCTTCAGACCTCGCATCGAGCAAGGACTGCTTCCCGCCCGGCACACGCATCATATCTCCAAAGGTCGCCATGATAACGCCGGGCATTTTTGCGATCGCTATGGCAGCGTCGACATCACGCACCGATGTTACGCATACAGGGCATCCCGGTCCGCTCAGCAACGTGATGCTTTTGGGGATAACATCACGGATGCCGTGCCTGAAGATCTCGACCGTATGAGTGCCGCAGACCTCCATAAGTTTGACCGGCCGGTTAATGCCGGACATGAGTATCTTCAACTCATCGAGCATTGTTTTCATCTTCCGCACTCCGCTTTCAGAAATCCGCGATGATTTAGTCGTTGCCTTATCA
>JBGPIG010000220.1:0-4414 GCA_041484745.1 Nitrospirota bacterium
GATACACTCCCCACTTTTCCGCCGCGCGCAGCAAGCGCGAAGAAGTATTTCACTGCAACATTGGTTCTCTGAAATTGAAGGTCAACGAAACCGCGATGTCGTCGCATATTTTTTCTTCGTCCTTGACCGCCCTCCTGAATTTCACCAGGACGACGGGATTGAAGAACATGATGATCCTGAGGAGGAATACGGCTATCAGGAGGGGACGTCTGCTCCGGGCAATATGCGCGATCTCATGCGCCAACGCAGCCCGCATCTGTTCCCTGGTAAGCGCCCCCGAGAGACCCGTTGAGGTGAAGATCACGGGGTTCTTCCCCGTGGAGGAGAACAGGAGCGGTTCGTCATCGTCGATAAGGACAACATCCGGCATCTTGATGGAAAGCAATCGCGAGGCTTCTTCGATGAACGGGTCCGGGTCCTGGTATGTGCCTTCATGCTCCACCGCTTTCGATTCCAGCGAATGCATGAGCACCGGGAACATTTCCTGAAAAAAGAAGACCAGCGAGGTCAACACAAAAATGAGGAGGAAAAGCAGGCTGAGGGGGATGACCCCCCAGATCTCCAAAGAAAGCCATTGATTGATGTCGAAGAGTGATCCGAGCCTGAACAAGGCCGAACTCCTGGCAGGATTAATTGCCTGGTAGAGGGGGAACGAAACAATCGGGAAAAAGATGACGATAAGACGGAACCGCTGCCGGACGAGCGGATTCGTGATATTCCAGGCCTTCAGTGCGCGGTCCGTGATCATCGCCGCGATCACCGAGTGGCAAAAAGACTGGGCCACGTACATGCCTGCGTAGGAATTGAAGAAGGTTGATATGCTCATAACGCATGGTTTGGAAGCCAACGCTCGAAAATAAGCACTCCGTATGTATGGATCGCACCGGATCAGGTTAACGGTATTATACCGGAATCACCGGGTTGATGCCAGAGAAGATTGTTGAAGGAAATTGTCGTGAAAAGGGGCGGGATTTCATCTATAATGATCATGCAGCTCTCCACGTTTTCACGTGGGCGCATAGGAGGGGTCTATGGAAACCTTCGACATATTGGACTGCCGGGGAGAAAAGACCGGGGAGACCATCGCTCGGGATGATGCGCACAGGACAGGCGCGTGGCATGGCGCCTTCCACTGTCTCATCATCTATGAGCGGGACGGCAGGAGACAGGCACTGTTTCAAAAGCGGTCCCTGCACAAGAAGATCGCACCGGGCAAGTTCGACGTAAGCGTGGGCGGACATTACTCGGCGGGTGAGGACGCCGCAGCCGCGGGTCCGCGTGAGATCAGGGAGGAGCTCGGAATAGAGGTGAAGTTCGCGGACCTGATACGACTGGGCCGCAGGGTGTTCGTGTATTGCTTCACCGCCGACGGGACGGAGTGCGAATTCCAGGACATCTTCCTTCTTCCCCGGGCGATAGAACCGGCGAAGCTTGCACTCCAGCAGGAAGAGGTTGACGGCGCCCTTGAGATGGAGGTGGAGCAAGGCATCGAACTCTTCTCCGGCAAGGTCCGGAATGCCGACGCTTCCCTGTACAAGACGGGCATGATGGTGAAACGGGTGTCCGTTGCGATGTGCGATTTTGTCCCCTGCCTGGACAGCTACTATCTGAAACTGCTCCTGATAGCGAGGCGGTACTTTGACGGGGAGCGTGCGCTTCTCGTCATATGACTTGATTCGTACCGCGGGAGGGCGGTCCGTTCCCCAGCGGGCCTGGCAGCATTGTTGCTCCTTAAATAAATTAGGTAAAGGAGAAGGAATTCTGCTACAATAAATCCACTAAGATTCTTGTTCTTGGAATGCTTCAAGCTCTCCTTTCCTTTTCAGCAGAATACCGTGTTTCCAGAGCGTGAATGATCACTATGACCTCCTATGACGTCATCATTATCGGGACCGGGCCGGCGGGCATCTTCGCGGCGCTCGAACTTGTCAAAAACCCTGGTCTCAAAATACTCATGATCGAAAAGGGCAGCGATATTCAGCGGCGTGCGTGCCCCATGATCGAGTCGTCCGTCCCCTGCATTCAGTGCGGTCTTTGCAGCATCCTCTGCGGGTGGGGCGGAGCAGGCGCATACAGCGACGGCAAACTTACGCTTACGCCCGACTTCGGCGGATGGCTTAAGGACTATATCTCCACGGAAGACCTTTTGCTGTTCATCGAGTATGTGGATTCCATCTACCGCTCATTCGGTGCCGGAGGAGCGGTGCATGGCGAAGATAATGCCGCGCTCTCCCGTCTCAAGAAAAAGTCCGCCGGTTATAATCTCGAGCTCATTCCCGCGCGGATCAGGCATATCGGGACTGATCTTTGCAGGGAGGTCCTCAAAAAGATTCAGGATGATCTCAGCGGTAAGGTCGAGATACTCTTTGATACCCCGGTGCATCAGATCCGGGTGAACGATGGCGTAGTAAGCGGTGTTACGACGGGAGACGGAAGGACGTTCGATGCACACGCCGTTATTGTAGCGGCCGGGAGGGAGGGTTCGACCTGGCTTTCCGCGGAGGCGAAGAGGCTCGGCATCTCGGTGCAAAAGAACCCGGTGGACATCGGGGTCCGGGTCGAGCTTCCCGCGCACATCATGAAAGACATTACCGACGTGGCCTATGAAGGAAAGTTCATCTATTACTCCAGGAGATTTCGCGACCGGGTAAGGACCTTCTGCATGAATCCCTACGGCGAGGTCGTCAAGGAATACAGTGAAGGGGTGTGCAGCGCGAACGGCCACAGCTATAAAAATCGAAAAACAGAGAACACAAATTTTGCGCTTCTGGTGAGCACGGACTTCACCAGGCCCTTTGACGACCCCATCGCTTACGGCAGGTACATCGCCGGCCTGGCCGATCTTCTCGGCGGGGGAGTGATCGTCCAGAGGCTCGGCGACCTCAAGATGGGCAGGCGATCGACTGCGGACCGCATTGCGGAAGGATCGGTGCGGCCGACGCTCGAAGACGCGACGCCCGGTGATCTGAGTTTTGTCCTGCCCTACCGGCACCTCCACAATATTATGGAGATGCTCGAAGCGCTCGACAATGTGTCTCCGGGAGTGAATTCCGGAGATACGCTTCTGTATGGTGTGGAGGTGAAGTTTTATTCCATGAAACTGAAGCTGACGCCGGGTCTTGAGACGGAAGTGAAGAACCTCTTCGCAGCGGGCGATGGGGCCGGGGTCACGCGCGGGTTGATCCAGGCCTCTATTTCAGGCGTTGTGGCGGCGAGAGAGGTGATGAAGAAGACGTGAGGGGAGGACAAGGATTATCCCCGCTCCGGTGCAGGGAACATACCACGGAACACTTGTTTTTGGTTACCGGTCGTCATGGCCCTGATCGGTCAAGCGCAGCCTTCACGATACTGCATAATTCCTTTGCCTTGATCGGTTTGCCGACATGCTCGAACAGCCCAAGACTGAGTGACTTGATATAGGTCTCCACAGAGCTCTGCCCGGTCAGGATGATCACCGGCGCCGACGGCAAGATCTGTTTCAGGGCGGCGAAAAATTCATGGCCGTCCATCCCCGGCATTGAATAATCCGACACCACAAGATCAACATTCGTCCCTTCCCTGATGACGGACAGAGCGGACTCGGCATCGGGTTTCGGAATGATATGGTATCCGGACGAACCCAGGATTTCCTCCAGATAACTTAAGATGCCGGGATCATCATCTACCACAAGTATTGTTTTCATAATTCCCCCCATTTGTGGACCTCAATGAGCGGTAATGTCAAACTTCAACCACAGGGCACACGGAGAAATCACAGCATCTTAAAATCTTACGACTTACCGGCCCCCCCCTCGGCGCCCTCTGCGGTTCATGCTTTGCAGGACCCTCCGACGAATGTACCTTATCAGAGATGCATGCTAAAATCAAGCGCTGCAGCGCTGTTTCCTGTATAGAATTTGTCAATAAATTGTGCTAGTATGACGTACACCCATCAGGGGAAAGGGACGAACGCATGAGAAGAGATGTCTGGATATTCCTGCTCGCCATCGGGGTCCTGTTCTTCACCTGGCCCATCATGAGCATTTTCAAGGACAGCCTCGCGACCTATCTGTTCATCATCTGGCTCGTCTTCATCCTGCTCATTTTCGTTGCGTCGACATTTTCCCAAAGAGAGGACGGCGGCGGCTAATTGTTTTCTCCCTGGACCTTACTGTTCATCATTCTCTCCTATCTCCTGCTCCTTTTTTCCGTCGCCTATTTCGCCGAGCGGAAGGAGCTGCAGGGGAAGAGCCTCGTCTCGAACCCCTACGTCTACTCGCTCTCCCTTGCCGTGTACTGCACCTCCTGGACCTTCTATGGCAGTGTGGGCAAGGCGGCGAACGCAGGTCTGAGCTTCCTCACGATTTATATCGGCCCCACGCTCATGGCCGCGCTCTGGTGGATCGTGCTCCGGAAGATCGTCTACCTTTCCAAA
>JBGPIG010000221.1:0-4404 GCA_041484745.1 Nitrospirota bacterium
CTTGGTCTTGTCCTGCTCCCTGAGGCTGTAGCCCTTGGACGCTTCCGCGATCAATTGTGCGAGCGACAGCTGCAGGCCGAACTCGAGCAGCATGTTCAGGATGGCCACGGACTGCCTGCGGAGACCATACGGATCTTCAGAACCGCTCGGGATAAGCCCCACGGAGAAACACCCGGTGATCGTGTCGATCCGGTCCGCGATGCCGACACACACGCCCTCACGCGTCTCGGGCAGTTTGTCTCCCGCGAAACGCGGAAGGTAATGTCCGAGGATGGCATCAGCGACCGTTGGGTCCTCTCCGGAAATCCGCGCGTAGTGCCTGCCCATCACGCCCTGAAGCTTGGGAAACTCTCCCACTACGCCGGTAAGCAGGTCCGCCTTGCACAGCTCGGCTGCCCGTTGCGCGGATTTTTTGTCGGCTTTCATGAGATCGGCGAGATACCCCGCCAAGGCCTTCACCCGCAGGGTCTTGTCATAGACCGTTCCAAGCTTCTCCTGGTAGGTGACCTTCTTAAGCCCCTCAACCCTGTCTGCGAGCGGTTGTTTCACATCATGGTCGAAGAAATAGGCGGCGTCGGACAGCCGGGCGGAGAGCACCCGCTCGTTCCCCGCGCGCACGATCTCCATGTCCTCGGCGCGCGTGTTGCTGATCGTGATGAAGCACGGCAGCAGGTTGCCATCCGGTCCGATAACGCTGAAATAGCGTTGGTGCTCCCGCATGGCCATGATCAGGACCTCTTTCGGCACCCGCAGGTAATCCTTGTTGAAGGACCCCATGACCGCGACCGGGTACTCCACAAGATTCGCCACCTCGTCCACCAGACCGGGATCATCGAGCACAGTGCCGTTCGTTGATTTTGCCAGTTCCTGTATCTGGGACACGATCCGCTTCTTCCGTACCTCGGGATCGAGCACCACAAAGTTCTGCTCCGCCTGGAACGCATATGACCTGAAATCCTTGACCAGGAACGCGCCGGGACTCATGAACCGGTGTCCCCGCGAAAGGTTGCCGCTCTTGAGGCCGTCCAACTCAAAGCCTGTCACGGACCCGCCCCAGAGGGCAAGGATCCAGTGAATGGGCCGGGCGAACCGGATGTCCTTGTCCATCCAGCGCATGGACTTGGGAAACGGTATGGACAGGATGAATCCGGGCATTACGTGTTTGAGCCATTCCTCGGTTTGGCCGCCCTTCTCATCAATGCGTGCGACCACGTACTCGCCCTTGTCCGTTGTCTTGGTCGAGAGGGCGTGAACAGGAACGCCGTTCTTCTCGGCGAATACGAGGGCTGCCTTCGTGGGTCTGCCTTCAGCATCGAACGCCACTTTTTTCGGCGGACCAGTCACTTCCTTGGACAGATCGGCTTGCTGCTCTGCCATCTCCGGGACATGGAGCACAAGGCGCCGCGGCGTGCCGTAGACCCTGATCTCGCCATTCGAGGAAACGCGCCCATTCGCCAGGAGCGCGGTGAACAGCTCCTTCATCTTCTCGAGCGCCGGGTTGATAAAGCGCGAGGGGATCTCTTCGGTGCCGATCTCTAATAAGAATTCTTTCCCCAACGAATACTCCTTATAACTTTTCTCGCAGAGTCGCAGAGCCCGCAGAGAAAAACATGAACGGAAATAATTATTGATTCGTCTCTCTTTGCGTCCTCTGCGCCTCCGCAAGAGATAAAATGTCTTGACACCGGCCTCCGGCTACTTTTTTTTCAGCATCGGAAATCCCTTCGCTTCCCGGTCCGCCAGGTACGCATGCGCGCACAGCCGGGCAAGCTTGCGCACCCGGCCGATGTAGCCGGTACGCTCGGTCACGCTGATGGCCCCCGCGGCGTCGAGCAGATTGAAGGTGTGCGAGCACTTGAGACAATAGTCATAGGCCGGGAACACAACCCCCGACTTGATAAGGTTCTCGCTCTCCTTCTCATAAGACTCGAACTGCCTGAAGAGCATCTCACGGTCCGAGAGCTCGAAGTTATACTTTGAAAACTGGACCTCGGTCTCATGGTGGACGTCGCCGTACTTCACGCCCTTGGTCCACTCGAGATCATACACATTATTCACCCCCTGGAGATACATGGCCAGCCGCTCCAAACCATAGGTGAGCTCCGCGGATATCGGTTTGAGGTCGATTCCGCCCACCTGCTGAAAATAGGTGAACTGGGTCACTTCCATGCCGTTGAGCCAGACCTCCCACCCGAGACCCCAGGCCCCGAGGGTCGGCGATTCCCAATCGTCCTCCACAAACCGTATATCATGTTTCATCGGATTGATGCCGAGCTGAACAAGGCTATCGAGATAAAGCTCCTGGACGTTTTCCGGATGGGGCTTCAGGACCACCTGGAACTGATAATAGTGCTGCAGCCGGTTGGGGTTCTCGCCGTAGCGGCCGTCCGTCGGCCTCCGGGACGGCTGCACATAAGCCGTCCGCCACGGCTCAGGACCGAGGACACGGAGAAAGGTGGCTGGATGGAAGGTCCCTGCACCGACCTCGGTGTCGTACGGCTGATGGATCACACAGCCCTTCGATGCCCAGTAGTTCTGCAAGGTAAGTATAACGTCCTGAAATGTCAATCGATTACCCCTGGCCGGAATGGCCTGGAAAGATGGAGAAATAGAGTTGCTATTATACGAAAAAAGCCTCTATTGTCAAGAAAATATCGGTTATAGCGCCGTTAGGAAAAGTTATAGCGCGGGTTCCGGAACAGTGAACTATCGGTCCCGTTATTCACCCGCAACGTACGGGAAAGACACTCATCCCAGAGGACATCCAGATAGTGTGGAGAAACTACTCTACGACTTCAAGAATACCGTGCATGCCCCGGTCTTTGTGACTCTTGAAAAACAATAAGCGCTTGCTGCATTCGAAAGAGTACCTGCCTGTCTTCGTCGGTGTAAATCTGACGGGCTTCGGTTCGGTGGCAAGCGTCTCGTCAATATCGATCCCGGCTTCAGGGGCCTTGAGAACAAAGGTGTGGGGTGCGATCCCGCCTGTTTTCCTGATCCTGAGTTCCACCGGGACGTTCACCTTTACGACGATCACGTTCGGATCAAAATAGTAGTCTCCTCCAAGGACTTCCATGCGCTGCACACCGTCAGCATCCATTTTTGCCTCCACGCGTTTTTCCTGAAGGTCTTCGGCAAAAACGATCGCTGCAAAGAACAAGAGCATGACGATGATCGCATATTTCCCATATCTCATGGTATTTCTCCTTTCACAACTTATTTCCGACCTAACCCGGACAAGCCGGAACAATATCCACCACGAAGTCACACCCTGCACTCGCGTTACCACTCGTAATCGCTGGGTGCAGGCGAAGGCACGAAGTAATACATGAATGCCTTTAGGGTTTGACTAACTTACGCATTGTAAGACCTTCTTCGTGTCTTGGTGTCTTTGTGGTAAAAATATTCGACCATTTTGAGAAGAACTTGACTCGTAAGTCACTAATCTCACCACGCGCTCGACCGTTTGTCACGGTAACGTCTTTCGTCACCTTTTCCTCAAAAGGAATCCATGTGCGGAAAGCCCTGCGCCATACGCGAGCATGACGCACCAATCTCCCGGAGCAATGCCCCGCTTTCCGATCTCATCGAGAACGAACCACACCGTGGGCGAGGACATGTTGCCGTATTCGGACAGCACGTTCCGCGTCGCCCATAAGAGGTCTTCAGGAATCCCGATCTCGTCGCGGACCGCGTTAATGATCTTCTCCCCTCCCGTGTGGAGGGCCCAATGTTTGACATCCGGTGTTTTCAGAAACTGTCCGTTCAGCAATTCCGTTGCTACCTCCGCCGCCACCTTTTTTACCAAACCCGGCAACTTGAGGGAAAGCTGGTTGTGAAGCTGCCCCTTTTTGTGCACAAACCGGATGGAGTCGCGATGCTCGGGGGCATACCGGCCGCACGAGGCGACAAGCTCCAGCCCCGCGGGTCTTGTCCAGAGCACGGCTGCAGCCGCGCCATCACCAAACAACGCGTTCGAAAGAATGAGACTCAGATCATTGTCCATCTGGAACGTGGCGCTGCAGATCTCCACGGAAACGCTCACGACCACGCCTTTGTTGTTCGCCTTGAGCAGAGACTCGGCCACCTGAAGATTCGGGATCGCACCGCCGCAGCCGCTCCCTACCATATCGTAGACCCGGGTGCTCCTGGACAATCCCAGTTTTTCTATAAGATATGTTGAAATGCCCGGGCAGATATACCCGGTACAGGTATTTACTACGAGGCCTGTCACTTCGTCAACTGCCACACCGGCCTTAGCAAGGGCGCTGGTAACGGCTTGAGCGGACAATCCTATGGAGTGCTCGGTAAACCGTGCAACTCGTGCATCGGGATCCTCATCCACCAAGCAGGACGGGTCATTGATTGCAAAGTGCCGTTTTTTGATGCTCGGATGGGAAAAGA
>JBGPIG010000222.1:0-4402 GCA_041484745.1 Nitrospirota bacterium
AAAATACACGTTATAACCAATTTTCTTAACATAACAACATGTTAGTATATTTATTAATTACCAAAATTATTATTTCATAACACTATATTTATTAAATAGCCTTATAGTTATAATTTTACGGCTCTAATTAAATGGGTATCTCACTATGAAGTTGGGTAATTTACCAATATCAGCGTTTTTTGCTCAAACACTGTTTCCGTCACCTTGAGCGAAGCGAAGTGTCTCTCCGCGAATTGAAAAAGCAAGATTCTTCTCTACGCTCAGAATGACAAGATGGGCGGAAATGGCATTTGCGTAACAGGCTCATCACTCTAGCTGTCAATGTATTGGGATCGCACTCTTGGGAACTCATCTGGACCGTCAGATTACGATAACTACTATATGTCAGGTTTTTTCAGCGAAATAAATTAAAAATGCGGTGGAGGATGGGCACTTGGATACCTATATAGGTATAGGGTGGCAGGTTATAGTTTCCCGTTCAATTAAGATTTCAAATACCATGCAATTCATTTATTTCTCCACTGAGCGAAACAGGAGCACGGCATGCCGTGCTCCTGTGATCTCTCCATAGTTGGGCAATGCCCAATAAACAAAAGGAAGTTACTGCACAATAAGATCACCTTCATGGCTCAGAATGATGAACGTATTATTGCCAGCATACTGCAGTTCAATCGCACCATACTGGCCCCCGCTTATTGAACCCGCAGTTCCTGTTGATGTACTCGGATTAGTTAACGTATAAATCTTGCCGTCAAAATCTACGGCAACGATTTTGGTACCGTCCGAGGTTGAGGCTATAGAGTACCAATATCTTGTTGAATCGCGTGCGGTCCAGGTCACCCCTGAATCGGTGGACGTGTAAATCCGGCCTCCATTTTCTCCGGCAACGAGTTTGGTCCCGTCCGCGGATGAAGCTACTGACCGCCAATTCCTGTCTGAATCGCGTGGCGTCCAGGTCACCCCTGAATCCGAAGAAGTGTAAATCTGGCTGTTGCCATTTGCCACAGCAACAAGTTTGGTCCCATCCGAGGATGAGGCTACAGACATCCAAGTTCTGTTTGAGTCGCGTGGCGTCCAGGTTGCCCCTGAATCCGTGGATGTATAAATCTGACCCGGGTCATTTGCAACCGCCACAAGCTTGGTTCCGTCCGAGGATGAAGCCACGGACGACCAACTTGCAACAATGCTGTTTGCCTGCAAGGTCCAAGTTTGCCCTGAATCAATAGATGTGTAAATCTGGCCTCCAGATGCTGCGGCAACAAGCTTGGTCCCATTCGAGGATGAGGTCACAGAGGTCCAACTCCTATCTGAGTCACGTGGGACCCAGGTCACCCCTGAATCCGTGGAAGTATAAATCTTGCCGGGACCATCTTCAACAGCAACAAGAATGGATCCTGTCGAGGATGAGGCCACAGAGGTCCAATTCCTATCTGAGTCACGTGGGATCCAGGTCACCCCTGAATCCGTGGAAGTGTAAATCCGGCCTCCATATACTGCGGCAACAAGTTTGGTCCCGTCTGATGACGAAGCCGCTGCGTACCATTGTCTGACTGAATCGCGCGCGGTCATAAAAGGAGTAATATCTTTCGTTATGACTGACTGCCCCGCGTTCTGCGCGATCTTCCAGCCTCCGGCACCGATACCGGACACCTGAACAACATCGCCGACGACTGGCGCGGTGGGAAGTGTTATCGTGACCTGCGACGTACTGTGTGCCATGTATCCCGTGTTCGCTACCGCCTGCACTGATGTGCCGGTGACATCCACCCAGGTGACGCCGGGCCCTGCCGGTCCAGCCGCACCGTTTGAACCGCTTGAGCCACCACAGCCCAGGAATGTAAGTGAAATAATCAGGACAAGCGCTGTGACTGCTATGATGCCGAACCTCATTTTGCGTGCAGTACTCATGTGAACCTCCTTTGATGATTTCCGAATTGTCAAACTCTTACCACAGAGACCACAGAGAACAGTGTATGTTATCAATTATTGAAACAACTGAAGACTCCAATAAAAGTTATCGCTCAAAAACTATATCATAAAAAGAAGACATCAGAAAGAAAAAAGGAACACATTTCATCTTGATTTACAGCGCCTCTGCCTTCGCCGAACTATGCACAGCGGCGATATGCGTTGAGCGTAGTTCGTCCTCGGTAATGTTGAACTGCTGCCTGACCATCGTTTCCACCTCTTTGATCAAGGAAAGCGCATCCATCCCGTGTTCCTTCAACAGGTACTGTTTACTCGCCCCATGACTGAAGGTGTCACGGAGGCCGATCCTTATGAGCTTTTTGGCAATGCCCGATTCCGCCATCGCCTCGGCTACAATGCTCCCCAGCCCCCCGATGATCGTATGGTTTTCCATGGTGATCACGCCGGAGCGGGACTTCTCGATCGCGTCAAGTACTGAATGGTCGTTAAAGGGCTTCAATGTCGAGAGATGCATGTGCTGAATACCAAGGCCCCGTTTCTGGAGCACCTGCACTGCCCGCATCGCCTCTTCAGTCATAATACCGCTCGAGATAATCGTGATATCGTTCCCTTCGGAGATCACCCTTGCCTTTCCGAACTTCATGGGTAGTGCTCTGTCGAAGAGGCGAGGGATCTCGCCTCTCAGCATGCGCACATATACCGGTCCGTTGATCTCATGGATGACATCGAGCACGGATTCCACGTCAGTAGCGTCCCCGCATTCGAGGACCGTCATGTTCGGGAGACTGCGCATCACCGCCACGTCCTCGATTGCCTGATGGGTGGCACCCCCGGGGGTGGTGACGCCGGGGAGAAAGCCGATCATCCGGACTGGTAGATTAGGATAGGCAACGGACATGGCGATCTGGTCATAGGCGCGGCGGTAGATGAATACCGCAAAGGTATGGACAAAGGGGACGAAACCTTCACGCGCCAGGCCCGCGGCAAAGCTCAGCATGTTCTGTTCGGCAATGCCCATGGACAGGAAGCGGTCGGGATAGGCGTCGCGGAACAAGTCTATCTCTGTGGAGCTCGTAAGGTCGGCGGACAGCACCAACACCTTCGGTTTGTCCGCGGCCCATCGTACGAAATTCTTCGCGTGGACCCGGGTCATGATCTCGGGGCCCGGCAAAGTTTTCAGGGAAACCTTTTTTTTCTTCGGCTCCGGGGCCGGCGCTTCTTCGCACAGCGCCGCATAAGCGGACACATACCGGTTCTTTTCCTCTTCGCTCGTGAAACGAACATAGTGCATCTTCGGGGCGCGGGTCTTCAGGACATCGAGTCCTCGCGCCGCATCGGTGTCACACAACACAACAACAGGCCTC
Source organism: Nitrospirota bacterium (assembly GCA_041484745.1). GTDB lineage: Bacteria > Nitrospirota > UBA9217 > UBA9217 > UBA9217 > JALNZF01. The sequence continues at coordinate 3,294 of JBGPIG010000222.1, forward strand.
CCGTCTGGAGTAAGAGAGCCCATCTCCGCCAGGCGCTTGATGTCATGACCGTTCATCCGAAACACCCGCGCTCCGAAGGATTCCAGCCTCTTGTCCAGTGGTTCGATATCCATGACCGTGCACATCTTCCCATCGCACTGGAACCCGTTCACGTCCACGTAGATATAAACGTTGTCGAGCATGTGAAAGGACAATGCCTGGAGCGCCTCCCAGGTCTGGCCGATCTGGAACTCTCCGTCGGACATGAAAATGAAGACCCGGCCTTTCTCGTTCTTCCGCTTTCTGGCCATGGCAATGCCGGCTGCCTGGCTGATGCCCTGGCCGAGCGACCCCGTCATGGTCTCCATGCCCGGCGAATGCTCTGCGCCGATCATCTCCACCGAACTACCGTCCCTGTTAAATTGGAGCAGCCCCTCCTCCGCCATGCGGCCGGTCTCAATCAGGGTGGCATAGAGTACGAGGGCATATTGCGCAGGAGAAAGAAAGAAGCGGTCATGATCCGGACTGGGACCGTTGAATGCCGCACCGGTGAAGTAGTTTACATTATTCGGGCCCGGTACGCCCGGGAAAGACTGCGGAACAAGGGGCGTCTCGATCTTGCCGAGGTCCATGACCTTCACATAGAGCGTTGCCAGGATCTCAGCCGAGGAACAAGCCTGGGAAAGATACCCGCCGTTGTTCTTGATCGTATGCTCCAGCACTCGCTTCCGAATGCCCTTTGCAACACGCTGGACCTCGTCCTGCCAGGTCAATGGTTCCTTTTTTTTATCTGTGGACTTCATAACGCTCTAAAGTTCTCCTGATCGATAATAAACCTCAGTCAACGCCACGTTCCTCAGCCTCTCAGCCGCGTCTTCGGGGCAGATCGTATTCACAAAAAGGCCGGACCCCAGCTCAAATCCCGAGGGAATGCTCGTGCGAGGACAGATTTCAATATGCCAGTGGAAGGCCGGGGTGCTCCCCGCATATTCAGCCCCATGGGGCAGCGAATGGAGAAAAAAATTATACTGTGCCCCGCCAAGCACGGCATTAAGCCGCGCCATGGTCCGCCTGAAAAGTTTTGCCAGATCGGCAAGGTCCCCGGGGCTCGTACCGATAAAGTCGGCGCT
>JBGPIG010000223.1:0-4326 GCA_041484745.1 Nitrospirota bacterium
CGGCCAAAGAGACAGGTACTAAAAATTGAACAGACTGTCTGGAACCTGAAGCCGCTTTTCGCAAGCGACAGCGACCCCCGCATGGAGGAAAAACGGAAGCAGGTCGAGCGGAAGAGCTATGAGTTCATCAATACCTGGAAAGACCGCACCGATTATCTTGCAGACCCCCTTATCCTTCGGCAGGCCCTGGACCACTATGAAGCCTGGAAGAGGCAGTACGGCGCTGACGGCGAGGAAGGATACTACTTCTGGCTCCGGTGCCAGCAGGACCAGAATGCCCCGAAGCTCAAGGCCGCGTTCAATAAGATAGAAGAGTTCAGCAAGAGGATCGAGAACGACTCCCAGTTCTTCCATCTGCGGATCGCCCGGATCAAGCCCGCAGTACAGAAAATTGTTCTCGAACATGACGGCCTTGCAGCGTACCGTCATTTCCTTGAGCGGATCTTCGCGGAATCGCGCTATCACCTGAGCGAGCCCGAGGAAAAGATCATGAACCTCAAATCCGCGACATCCTATTCGAACTGGACAAAGATGACGTCAGGGTTTCTCGCGAAGGAAGAGCGGTCGGTGACCACGGAAAAGGGCGTGAAGAAGGTCATACCCTTCTCGGAGATCGTCGGGTTCATGGACAGCAGCTCAAAAAAAGTGCGCGATTCCGCTTCACGGGCGTTCAATGACATCCTTCTGAAGCACGTGGACGTTGCCGAAGCCGAGCTTAATTCCGTTCTTGCGAACAAGAAGATCGATGACGAGCTCCGGGTCGCGCCGAGGCCCGACACGCTCCGGCATCTTGCGGACGATATCGAGAGCGAGGTCGTGGACACGCTGATCGACTCGGTGGCCGGCCGTTTCGATATCCCCTCCCGGTATTACGCGCTCAAGGCGAAGCTGCTCAAGATCAAGAAGCTCGAATACCATGAGCGAAATGTGGAGTACGGCGTCGTTGCCAAGCGCTATCCGTATCCGCAGTCCGTGAACCTCGTCCAGCGGGTGATGAACAAGCTCGATAGGCAGTTCGGCGACATCTTTGCCGGTTTCATCAAGAACGGCCAGATCGACGCGTACCCCCGGAAGGGCAAGGACAGCGGGGCCTTCTGCATCCACCACCTCATGACCCAGCCCACCTTCATCCTTTTGAACCACACGGGCAAGCTGCATGATGTGTTGACCATCGCTCACGAACTGGGCCACGGCATCAACAACGAGCTCATCAGGGAGAAACAGCATGCCCTTGATTTCGGCACGCCCACGTCCACGGCGGAGGTTGCGAGCACGTTTATGGAGGATTTCGTGCTCGAGGAAATTCTCGAGGAAGCCGATGACGAACTTCGCCTCGCGATCATGATGCAGAAACTGAATGACGACGTTTCGTCCATCTTCAGGCAAGCGGCATGCTACCGGTTCGAGCAGGAGCTTCACCGTGAATTCAGGAGCAGGGGATATCTCTCGAAGAAAGAGATCGGGGCGCTGTTCCAAAAGCATATGGCCGCTTATATGGGTAAGGCGGTGGAGCAGTCACCGGGGTCGGAGAATTGGTGGGTTTACTGGAACCATATCCGGTATTTCTTCTATGTCTATTCCTATGCGAGCGGTCTCCTGATCTCGAAGTCGCTCCAGAGTTCGGTGAAGAAGGACCCGGCGTTCATCAACAAGGTCAAGGGATTTCTCGCCGCCGGCCTGTCCGAATCGCCGAAGCACATCTTCAGCAGGCTCGGGATCGACATCTCGGACAAGCAGTTCTGGAACCGTGGGCTGGATGAAGTGGAGAAATTGTTGAACGAGACTGAACGGTTGGCGGAGAAGCTGGGGAAGAGAAGAAAGTAAGGCAAGTGAATGTAAAACACGCATCATGATCCGGACAATAATTTTATCAGAATCTCATGCGCGCTAGGGCCCCCGTTCGATATTTACCTACTTTTTAATTTCGCCGCTAAATTTTTCGACTTTTAAGTATACCTATGAACACCAGGAAAGCTATGTTCGTTGCCGGCATCAGCATGTCGGCAATAATGGCCCCGATGGTTCCCGTTCTTTCCAGCGCCTCGAAATAGTTAAAAGAAATAATTAAAAAAGGAACGGCGAAAACGATCATTATCATCCACAAGCGGGGGCTGAAAGCAGCAACATCCATTGCCGGCGATTCTTGCGATTGGTTCTTATGCGATAGATTGATTTCCATGTTTATTCTATTCTGCATGTCGTGTCTCCTCGAAGCGCCTGTTATCAGTGTTCTCATTCAAGGCGATGGAGCTTTATCGAAGAGGGATGAGCAACCATCTCGAGTATTATATACTGCGCCGTTCATGAGATTTGTTTGAGGGGCAACGCTCTCCCCGTTTTTTCTCGACCGGTTAAACCCCGGCAACAGAGATTATTATGATGATGCCGGTAACAATTAAAGAACCGAAAAACAGGCTCGATAAACCGCCCAGAATTCTCCAAGACGTATTACCCACTTTTTTTACTACCATATACATTGCCTCCTCACCGAGCTCCTCATTCAGAAACCAGTACCGCTTCCTAATGGAAGCTTAATATACTATAAGCAAGGCGTATGCCAGCGATCACAAACGTATATCGGACACTTTTTTTCTATATATATGTGGTAGTTATATCGCATGGTGCAGAGATATGATGCATGTGAAATTGCCAGTCCTGGTGAAATGCCCATCTTTCCCGAGCTTTTTTGTGAGTATCGTATTTGTACTTACCCGCCTTGTGCTCCATCACTCATCGGGATATAGCTGCAACGCCTTTTGTATAAAAAAGGACTCAGCAAAATTCGCTAAGCCCGCACTCAATCCGTCTTCTGATAATATCAGCTATATATTCCCAAATGTCCGGGTGCAGTAGTTCCCCGGCATGATCGGGTTGATCGACGACCGGCAATTAAAGGTAAGAACCGGCGAATCCTCACGCAAGCGTGTCAGCTTGCATCTGTTGAAAGGCGTAAGAGCGACGGTGGTTCACACTCGATGACAACCTCTCGCCCGGTGCCGGGATGGCGAAAGCTCAGCTCGGCGGAATGAAGGTGGTAGCCAGGGTCGCCAGGCAAGGCGAGCGTATCGAGCGCCGGGAGGCCGCCCACAGCATAAAGGGGATCACCTACCAAAGGGTGTCCTGCCGCTGCCAGGTGAATTCGAATCTGATGAGGTCGACCTGTTGCAATACGCACATCACAAAGGAAGGAATCCGCGTGGCGTTCGAGGACGGTCACCTGAGACAAGGAGGGCTTGCCTGTCGGACTGGCGGCATGAAGCGATCCGAGCAAGGCGTGCGGCACAGGGCCGATGGGCACGGAGATCGTCATCTCCTTCACACGGGGAAGCCCGCAGGCCAGCGCGCGGTAGCGTTTGCCGACTTCTTTCGCCGACCACTGCCGCATCAATTCTGTTCGGGCATGATGGTTTCTGGCGCATAACACCAGGCCCGATGTCCACCGCCCCAATCGATGAAGCGGCGCGGCGTCAGGTGCATACGTTTGTACCTGATAAAGCAGCGTCGCTTGCAGGAAATTGGCGCCGGGGAGTGTCGGCAATCCTGCCGGTTTGGCCACTGCAAGAAAGTCTTGGTCTTCGTAAAGCACGGAAAATGACCTGGGTGCATCGGGTTCAATCCATGGCGGGCGCCGCCAGACAAGCGTGCATCCCCTGCGCAACACGCTTTCGGCCTGTACGAGTTGGTTGTCGATGAGCACCTGACCGGACGCAATGCGCGCTGCCCACTCTTCAGGGGAGGAGTGGCAATAGCGTTGGCTGAGATAAGCCAGCAATGTCCGGGCATCAGCATCGGGGCTAAGTCGTTCGTGGTATTCACAGCCTTCGTTAAGGCGCGTACTCGTGGCGGACAAAAATAATGGGGAGTCCGGTTTCATCAGTGCACGGTTCTCTCTGAAGATGATAAGCGGAAACAAAAAAGCCGGGGCAATTATGCCTCGGCTCCTTTGCTTGGCGCAGATTGTGTTAAAAACAAATGGCGGGGCGGACGGGGATCGAACCCGTGACCTCCGACGTGACAGGCCGGCGTTCTAACCAGCTGAACTACCACCCCAACAGGATAGTACTGAGTACGGAGTTCAAAGTTCAAAGTGAAAACCAAAGATTCGCTCATACCCGAGACTCCGAACTTTGTCCTCTGAACTGTCTTATCTATGGTGGGCGGAACAGGGATCGAACCTGTGACCCCAGCCTTGTAAGGGCTGTGCTCTCCCAGCTGAGCTATCCGCCCGGTTCCTACCAGTTTTAAGACCCGTACTATCTATTATTCAGCAGAAAAAGTCAAGCGAAATTTATGTAACTGTCAAGCCAAAGTTAAAATGTCCGGTTC
>JBGPIG010000224.1:0-4283 GCA_041484745.1 Nitrospirota bacterium
AAGGTTAAATGCCGTTATTTTCCCCGTGATTTCATTTTCGATCATGTATTTTCTCCGCGTTCTCTGCGCCTCCGCGAGAAAAAATGTTTTTCGCTTCTTCCAGCACTTGTTTTAACGGCACCTGCTTCTCCTCCGCTATTCTTCTGCAATCCTCATACTCCGGCGTCACGGTACTGATATGGTCTCCTTGCCTGCTGATTTTCACCCTGATCGTACCATAGAGAGTAGTAACTTCCCTGATCTCCCGGGTAAGTTTTTTTCGGTCAACCTCCTGGATCCGAACTCCGATGCTCGTGGTCTCGCGGAAGATCGTGTCAACAAGGGGGTCGATCTTCGACTTGTCCATCAGCACCGACAGCAGGACAGCAGGCCGTCCTTTTTTCATGATGATCGGGGTGAGGTACGCATCCTGCGCGCCCTGTTGCATGAGCTTCTCGATGAGGTAATCATAGACCTGCGGGTTCATATCGTCAATGTTCGTCTCGATGACGAAGGAAGTGTCCTCGTCATGACCCGTGACGGCCTCTCCGATCATGAGCCGCAGGACATTCGGTTGGCCGGGAAAGTCCTTGTCGCCCGCGCCATAGGCGATCCGGTCGACTTTCATGGGGGGCAAGGGACCAAAGGAGGAACCGAGCGTGCTGATGATTACGGCCCCGGTCGGCGTCGTGAGCTCGAAGGCGGTAGCGGATTGATAAAAGGGAATGCCCCTGAGCAGCTCTGCCGTAGCCGGCGCCGGAATCGGGAGCATGCCGTGCGCGGTCTTTACCGTTCCCGATCCGACATTGATCGCAGATGCCATGATCTCTGTGATGCCCAAGAGCTCCAGGCCGATGACTGACCCTACATTGTCCACGATGGAGTCCACAGCGCCGACTTCATGGAAATGGATCTTGTCCGGCGTTGTGCCATGGACCTTTGCTTCCGCGTCAGCCAGTCGTTTGAATATCCGGCCGCTTTTTTCTTTCACTGTTGAAGACAGCGAGGAGCTCTCAATAATGGCAAGGATCTCCGAGAGATGGCGTGTCTTTTGTCCCTTCGGGTCGATGATCACATGGACCTTGGTCGCGGCAATGCCGGAACGCGTGACCTTCTCGGCCTTGAGCTCATAGCCCGGGACATTGAGCTTGGCCAGCTCGGCGCGCAGGGCGTCGATGGAAACGCCCGCATCGACAAGCGCGCCAAGGGTCATGTCGCCGGATATACCGGAAAAGCAGTCGAAGTAAGCGAGGGTCATAGTTTTATTTGGATACCATCGCGGCAGCTAACCGGCCGCCTCCTTTTTGGTGGACCGTGTTGAGCGCTTGGTTAAGCCAATAGAGTGTTGCGCCAATTTCATAAGGCTGCGCAATGCGGTATTGACAGAAGCGTCATCCGGGAAAGCAGCGGCTACGTCCGGACTAAGGAGCACGAGGTTTGTACCTTTATTGTATTCTTTATAATATTTACCACGAACGCCGACTCCGAGGTCTTCCCTTTGATACTCTTTCCGCAGTTCTTCTTTTTTAGCCGTTTTCATATATTGTCCTTTCGTATCGTGTTGCTTGCCTCGCACTGATTATTCTGGTTTTACTATGCCGTTCAGTGTGTACGACGACGAGCAAAAGGTTCATTTTGGAATATCCAAAAGTCAGGAACCTCTGTTCGCCCAGCGAATGATCCGGATCAGAAAATGTTATTGCGAGCGGATCAGCGAATACAGTTGCCGCGTCAGGGAAGGAGATACCGTGCTTCTTTCGGTTCGCTTCTGACTTTTTGGGATCCCACTCGAATTCCATTGTATTGTACCACTTTCTCAAGTCGTGCAGGTTGGGCTATTCAGTACAGCCCAACATCATTAAATTCTATTGGGCAAGGTGAGCCGTTTTGACCAACCTACCGGCAGTCGGCTGTCTTTCTAGTTAAAATAATTCTCGCAGCCATTGCAGAAGTATCTGCCCGGCTTCGGAGACCCCGGGTAAGCTTAAATTTTGTAGTTGCAGCAGAAATGTTAATCGTACGACCAATAATGCCAGACTGAACGCTTGCTGTGTCGTCTGACCCGCAACGAGGGCATACTGGCAACTTGGTCTCTTCGAAGTGAAGTATTGTTTCCCTAATACCGGGATACTTTATTTCCATCTCACCTAGATTTTCTTTGTCTACCTTGAGCATTGCAACCAGCCTCCTATTGCAGCATGCTATTAAACAGCAGAAATGGGTGTTGCGTAAATACGACCTCTCGAACGTCAAGCTATCGGCTATCTCACCCAAACGCAGTAGGGCTCCGCGAGTCGAGCTATAGCGATAATTCCGCGATATCGTGACTTCATTTTATCGGGATGCGCTTTCATGTCTTTTTTTATTGCACAGATTGTCGAGCAACCCAATATCATTTTGACAGGCTTGTCCGGCTGGACGAAATCAGCATAACACCAAATATCCATTTTAACGTTTTTATGCACTGTTTCGAGAGCATCAATAACTAAGGCGTAAGCGCGAGTGTCAAGTTTTCCCGTCACAGGCCCAATGCCGACCGGAAGTTTGCTCCAGACAGAACCATCTTTCGAAAACTCTATCGCTCTTTCGGCAGTCTTTGTAGGGTGCGCGCAGCCGTGAGCGGATGGTTCTATAAATAAAACATAGGAATGCTTGTGCTGACATAATTTTTGAACCAAAGCTGGCGTCGCTTTTGGTGATTTAATCAGCCATAAAGTTTGTTTTACCTTTCTCACGTCAGCAATTTTTCGGTTGAAAATAGTTGCCACATCTTCCCCTGCATGATCGCCCATCACGCTGATTATGCAATGCGAAGCTGAAGTAGCTCCTTCAAGTAATATCTGCTTATTCATTTATATTTTTTGTAAATAACATATTCTCTGCTAATCACGTGAAGATATCTCTCTCAATGAGTATTTATTCAGCTGTCGGTGGCCTGAACAAAGTGAAGCCCAACATCTTTTTCTATGATCGCTCTCCCAGCAAGTTAATTCTATGCGCCAAGACCCCGGCGCCGAACCCGTTATCGATGTTCATCACGGCTATGCCCGATGCGCAGGAATTGAGCATGGTGAGGAGCGGGGCAAGGCCCTGGAACCCGGCGCCGTAACCCACGCTCGTGGGAACGGCGATCACGGGTTTGTCCACCAGCCCGCCCACGACCGAAGGGAGCGCGCCGTCCATGCCGGCGACAACGACGATGACCCTGGCCGCATCGAGCATTTCCCGTTTGCTCAGAATGCGATGGATCCCGGCCACGCCGACGTCATATACGGTTTGCACGGTACTGCCGAGCATCTCCGCGGTGACCGCGGCCTCTTCGGCAACAGGGATGTCCGACGTTCCCGCGGTAAGGACCAGCACGATACCCCGGGTCGGGGTCTTCTCCTTACGCTGTATCACGATGGCGCGCGAGGCTTTATGATACACCGCGCCGCGGTCGATCTTTTTGACGGCTTTATAGACACTCTCCGAGGCGCGTGTGGCGAGGATATCGCTTCCGGCCTTGATCATGCGCTTTGAGATGCCGATGACCTGTTCGAGCGTCTTGCCTTCGCAGTAGATGACCTCGGGCATCCCGTGGCGCAGGCCCCGGTGGTGGTCGATATGGGCGTAGGCGATGTCCTCGAAGGGCAGATGCTTGAGCCGGTTGAGCGCAGTCTCGATATCGGTCTTGCCCGACCGGACACCCTGGAGAAGCTTGGTGAGCTCTGGTTTATTCATAGCGCATTTTTCACCGCTGTCTGGCCCGTCTTTGGCGGCCGGGCCGGTCACCGCCGCATATCTCAATGGCAGCAATGGCGCTCTGCTTCTTCTTGGGGTATTGATTCACCCGCTTGTCCTTCAAGAACCGATTGAGATATTGGACCGCTTTGCCGCACTTCCCTATGTCCTTCAAGGTCATGCCCGTGTAGAACACCACCGGAAGATAGTGGGGCCGTAAACGCTCCACAAAATGGAATTCCTTCAGCGCTTCCTGATAGCTGCCGTGTTCTTTGAGCAGCATGCCCAGCCGCAGGTGAGGAGCGGGGCTGGAGGGGTGGCACCGGATGGCTGTTCGCAGGAGGTTTTCCGCGGCAGGGTAATTTCCCTTACGCTGATACATGATGGCGAGGAGATAACTTGTCCTCTGGTTCTGCGGATTGGCCTTGATTGACCGCTCCAGGACAACCGTAGCTTTATCCAGGTCCGCCTGCCGGATCTCCTGGCCGTTGTCATCCCCCTCTCCCAATATATAGGACAGGTTGGTCCAGACCCCGGCGGTATCATCATTGGCTTCTTCTTTGGCGAGGACCGCGGCCAGC
>JBGPIG010000225.1:0-4211 GCA_041484745.1 Nitrospirota bacterium
AATGATCCAAGGAGGGGGCGCTGATGACTACAACTTTTAAGGGCCATAACTTCCGGAAGCCGGACCATGATATTTCCCCGATCTTCATTAATCGATGGTCGCCGCGGGCGATGTCGGGCGATGAGATCGGCAGGGAAGAGCTCATGCGGCTGTTCGAGGCAGCACGCTGGGCACCATCGTCCATGAATAACCAGCCCTGGAGGTTCGTCTATGCGATGCGGAACAGCGCCTACTGGGGGAAGTTCTTCGGGCTGCTGGTGCCGGGCAACCAGGTGTGGTGTAAGAACGCGGCGGCGCTCATTGTAGTGATCTCGAAGACGACCTTTGATTTTAATAATAAGCCGGCCCGCACCCATTCCTATGATGCCGGCGCGGCATGGGTGAGCATGGCGCTCCAGGGTTCTTTGATGGGGTTCGTGGTCCATGGCATGCAGGGGTTTGACTACGACAGGGCGAAGAACGAACTGGGGGTGAGCGATGAGTTTCAGGTTGAGGCTATGGTCGCTGTTGGTCGGCCGGGGGAAAAGGAAGAGCTTCCTCTTGTATTGCAGGAAAGGGAGTTCCCCTCTGCGAGGAAAAAGCTTGAGGAAATAATTTTCGAGGGCGGATTCAGGAAGAAAGAATAACCGCACTCTTTATGTTTGAGGGGACTTTTTCCCCTTCAGTTTCGTGAGACGCGCAGGCGTCAGCTCGGTCTTGATCGCGTAGTACGGAAGCGCGTAAGCGTCCTTTTTTTTCATGAGGAGCCATTCTTTGCCCGTGCCCTTTGGGATCCCCTTCATCAGCGCAAGGGTAAAGGCGCCCTTGAGCTTTTTCCCGTTCAATTCAAAACTGAGCTTGCCGGTTGTCAGCGCGGCTTCAGCATCATCGGTTTCAAGCACCACAAACTCCCCCTCATCCCAGATCACCACCGGTCCGGCACCATAACTGCCGTCGGGAATGATGCCCTCGAAATCGATATAGGCAAGCTCATGGTCGGGAACCATGACGGCCAGCCGCTTGTCCGCCGGGTTCAGAGAAGGTCCTTTGGGGATGGCCCACGACTTGAGTACCCCGCCGATCTCCAGACGGAAGTCGTAGTGTAGACGCGCGGCCTTATGCTCGTGCAAAACGAATCTGGGGTTTTTTTCGGGCATGCTCATCTCCTGTTCTCCGAAACTTCTTGACAAAGATTGCCGCAATCTATAATATTTCACTTCCTGCTTACGGCGATTGATCTCTCTTTGTTCTTGTATAAAAAGTTTACATCACATGAGGACCGTTTGTCTATGATAAAGCTCTACAATACGCTCACGGGGAAAAAAGAGGAGTTTGTCCCTCTCCAGGCAGGCAAGGTGACCATGTACGCCTGTGGCGTTACCGTGTATGACTATTCACACCTCGGCCATGCGCGAGGGGCAGTGGCCTTCGACCTGATCCAGCGGTACTTCCGGCGCAAGGGGTTCGATGTCAAGTATGTGCGGAACTTCACGGATGTAGACGACAAGATCATCAATCGCGCAAAGGAAGAGGGAATCACCGCCGCCCAGGTCGCTCACAAATATATCGAAGCGTACCAGGAAGACATGAAGCGGCTCGGCGTGGGCAGGGCGGATGTAGAGCCCAAGGCGACGGAGCATATCAAGGAAATGGTCGAGGTCATCAAGGGTCTTGTTGATAAGGGCCACGCCTATGAGGTGGAAGGCGACGTGTACTTCCGTGTGAACAGCTTCAAGGACTATGGCAAACTCTCGAAGCGGAATCTTGAGGACCTGAAGGCCGGTGCGCGCGTCGAGGTTGACGAGCGCAAGGTTGATCCTCTCGACTTTGCGCTGTGGAAGACGTCTAAACCGGGGGAACCCGCGTGGGAAAGTCCTTGGGGACCGGGCAGGCCGGGTTGGCATATCGAATGCACGGCCATGGGATTCAAGCACTTGGGCGAGACCTTTGACGTCCACGCCGGCGGTAAAGACCTGATTTTCCCGCACCATGAAAACGAGATCGCACAGAGCGAGGCCTACTCGGGCAAGAAGTTCGTGAACTACTGGCTGCATAACGGGTTCGTGAATATCAACCAGGAGAAGATGTCCAAATCCCTCGGTAATTTCTTTACGATACGCGATATCCTCGACCAGTATGATGCCGAAGTGGTGAGGTTGTTTCTCCTCTCCACGCACTACCGCAGCCCGATCGATTTTTCGGACGCGAACCTGAAAGATGCTCGCGCGGGGCTTGACCGTTTCTACACGATGAAGGAAGGAATTACGAAATTTCTTGCGGGGAAGAAGCCGCCGACAGTCAAACCGGGAGATGTTATCGAAGTCGCTGATTGGCCACGTTACGAGAAGATACAGAATCTGCCCAAGGGCTTCGAAGAGGCGATGGACGACGACTTTAATACCGCTTTTGCGATCGGGCTCATCTACGATCTCGTACGCGATATGAACAAGTTTCTGGCTGAGGTGGACAAAAAGAATCGTGATGCCGCGTACACCATCCTTGCAGCGGCGGCAGCGGCCTTTGAGAATGTGAGCAGAACCCTCGGCATATTCCTCCGAAACCCCGAAGAATGGTTTTCGGAGGGTAGGCTGGCGGACAGCAAGGTCACGCTTCCCGTTGAGCGAATTGAAGAACTTATCCATTTGCGGAATGAGGCGCGTGCGCGCAAGGATTGGGCCGAGGCTGACCGGATACGGAAAATTCTTGATGACGGCGGTGTGGAGCTTTTCGATCGGGCCGATGGCACGGTGTGGAAGCCGAAGTAGGGTGGTTTTTCACCGCAGGACGCATTGGAAAACCTGTCTATCTGAATTTCAATTGTTGTGAATATCCTAAGGAAGATGCTGTAGAGCGATAGGAACCTATCGGAGACGCATTTCTTGGATAACGGCAGATTCATCATTGGTCTTTACCCTGCGAATCGGTATGCACCACATGCCTCTTTCTTCAAACAAATCCTGGAAAGGTTGCCTTTGTTCATTTTTCATGCTTGGTTCTCGGTGTCTCGGGTGAAAAGGTTTTTCTATGCATAGAGATAAACTATTCGGAATCAATCCCGTGACTGAGGCCCTCAAGGCCGGTAGGCCCGTCCAACGGCTGCTCATCATGAAACAGCGAATATCGGACCGCGATGTTCAAGAAATTATCCGACTTGTCAAGGACAGAGGCATTGAGGTCAGGATCACGTCCCGCGATGAATTGAACCGTGAGGCGCCGAATGCTCTCCATCAGGGAGTGATCGCAATCGCGGCAGCTCGGGAGTATGCGACGCTTGACGATATTCTGCAGATACCGGCGCATAGGGGACAGGCACCGCTTTTTCTTATTCTCGACGGGGTTGAGGACCCGAGGAACCTCGGCGCTATTCTTCGGACCGCCGACGCCGCAGGCGTGCACGGCGTGATTATTCCCGAGCGGCGAGCGACGGGCCTTACCGAGACCGTTGCCAAAACTGCTGCCGGTGCCCTAGAATATGTGCCGGTGGTCAAGGTCGTAAATATCGTGAACACCATCGAAGAGCTCAAGAGGGCCGGTATATGGATCGCCGGAGCCGAGGCGGGTGGCGACAGGGAATATTGGGATGTGGATTTTGTCCGTCCGACCGCACTTGTGCTTGGAGGAGAAGGCAAGGGTGTCCGCAGACTGGTGCGGGAGCATTGCGACTATCTGGTGTCTCTACCGCTCATGGGGCGGCTTAACTCATTAAATGTATCGGTGGCCACCGGGGCTCTGCTGTATGAGGTTCTCAGGCAGCGTCGTGGAAAAGGTAGAAATTCTTCTGCGCGCTGAATAACCGCACGTTGCACATAACCGCTATTTTGATAAAACCACGTTAATCAATCTTTTTGCTTGACAACATTAGCTGCAATCCCTTATAATTACAATTCTTTGGCGCGAGATTGGTAATTTAAACCGGCTATCCTGTCGTTATATATAGGTTTTCTTTGCTTAAGCAGGGGCGTGGTGTGTCCAGAGGGTTCTGCCACCGTAACTCAGCTGGTAGAGTAGCTGATTTGTAATCAGCCTGTCGGGGGTTCGAGTCCCTTCGGTGGCTCCACTTAATTAATAAGTTAGCTTAGGTATTTTTGCACGGAATTAGGGTTGTTGTATCCATCGGGGAGGTGCCCGAGTGGCCAAAGGGAACAGACTGTAAATCTGTCGGCGTCAGCCTACGGAGGTTCGAAACCTCCCCTCCCCACCACTTAAGTAATGCGGATTGCTGATTGCGGAAT
>JBGPIG010000226.1:0-4180 GCA_041484745.1 Nitrospirota bacterium
ATCACTTCCCGCTCGATATCTTCCAGACCGGTTCCGGCACGTCCACGAACATGAACGCCAACGAAGTGATCGCGAGCCGTGCGACACAGCTCCTCGGTCCGGCGGCGAAGCCTGTTCACCCGAACAATGACGTGAACAGGGGCCAGTCCTCGAACGACGTCATCCCCGCGGCACTACATGTAAGCGCTTATCTCGAAATGCATGAGAACCTGATCCCGGCGCTCAGACACTTGCACGCGACGCTCAAACAGCGCGAGGGAGAGTTCAAGAATGTCGTAAAGACCGGTCGCACGCATTTGATGGATGCCATGCCGATCAGGCTCAGCCAGGAGATCAGCGGCTGGGCCTTCCAGGTCGGGCAGAGCATCGCGCGGATCGAGTCGTGCCTGCCGCGCCTTGCCGAGCTTGCGATCGGCGGCACCGCCGTCGGCACGGGCATCAACGCGCCCCGGAATTTCGGGAAGATCGTTGCGAGCAGGATCGCCGGACGCACGAAGCTCCCGTTTACGGAAACCGATAACCACTTTGCGGCCCAGGCGACCATGGACACGGCGGTGGAATTAAGCGGACAGCTGAAAGCAACGGCCTCGTCATTCATGAAGATGGCCAACGACCTCCGCTGGATGAACAGCGGTCCTCTTACAGGGCTCGGCGAGATTGCCCTGCCCGCGCTCCAGCCGGGATCCAGCATCATGCCCGGCAAGGTCAATCCCGTGATGTGCGAAATGATGATGATGACCTGCACCCAGGTGATCGGCAACGACGTGGTCATTACCCTGAGCAACTCGCAGGGCAACTTTGAACTGAATGTGATGCTGCCGGTCATTGCCCATAATCTGCTCCAGTCCATCAGCCTGCTCGGGAACGCTTCGCGTCTTTTGGCGGACAAGGCGATCGCGGGATTCACGGTGAACGAGGAACGTATTTCCGGACTGGTGGGCAAGAACCCCATTCTCGTGACCGCGCTCAACCCCGTCATCGGCTATGACAAGGCCGCGCAGATCGCGAAGAAGGCTTACGCCGAAGGACGTCCCGTCAAGGATGTGGCCGCTGAGATGACGGGACTGTCGAAAAAAGAATTGGATGCGCTGCTCGATCCGCAAAAGATGACCGAAGGCGGGATTGGGGAAGACGCCGGGAAATAGCACGGCAGTCGGTCGCGGACATATGAGTTTTCATCTATTGGGGAGCTCCAATGCTGTTACCGAAATCCACCGTCGGCAGAAAGATGACCATGGCGATCACGGGCCAGTTCATGGTCTTCTACGTCATCGCCCACGTGATCGGGAATTCGACGATCTACGCCGGCGCGATCAACGCCTATGCCGATGGCCTGCGGCACTGGCCGTTTGTGATCGTGCTCTGGTCCTCACGCCTCCTGCTCTTCGTCTCTCTCGTTTTGCATTCCTCATATGGCATCGTACTGTGGCTTGAGAACCGGCGCTCGAAACCTCAGCGTTATGCGGTGTCGTCCTACCTGAGCGCCACGTTCGCCGGACGGACCATGATATGGTCGGGTGTCATCATCGGCGTGTATCTCATCTACCACCTCCTCCACTTCACGTTCCAGGTCATCGAGTCCTCGACTGCCGCTCTGGGGCACCCTGACGCCCTCGGCCGGCCGGATGTATTCACGATGGTGGTGCTGAACTTCCGTAATCTAAGCATCGTGTCCTTCTATATAATAGGAGTAGCGTCCCTGCTGCTCCATCTCATGCACGGGATCCAGAGTTCATTCCAGACCTGGGGCCTGAACAATGACAGGACGCTGCCGGTCTTCGAAAAGGTGGGATTGGCAGCTGCGGTGGTCCTGTTCCTCGCTTATGCGGCGATACCGGTGTCGATCGTGATGGGATTTGTGAAATGATGAATACGCTTAGCGCAGAGTGCAGAGCGTTACACGCCATGCTCCATGCGCTATGCTCTTTGCGCGGAGCTTAAGAAAATGATTCTCGACAATAAAATACCATCGGGTCCCCTGCACGAAAAGTGGGACAAGCGCCTGTCCGAGATGAAGCTGGTCAGCCCGGCCAACAAGCGGAAGTACCGCATCATCATGGTCGGGACCGGACTGGCGGGCGCGTCAGCAGCCGCCTCGCTTGGCGAACTCGGCTATCCTGTCGACGTCTTCTTTTGCCAGGACTCTCCGCGCCGCGCACACAGCATCGCCGCCCAGGGCGGCATCAACGCCGCCAAGAACTACCCGAACGACGGCGACAGCATCCAGCGCCTCTTCATCGACACTATCAAGGGCGGCGACTTCCGCTCCCGCGAGGCGAACGTGTACCGGCTCGCGCAGCTCAGCGCCGCCATCATAGACCAGTGCGTGGCCCAGGGCGTGCCTTTTGCCCGCGACTATGCCGGCGATCTCACGACCCGTTCCTTTGGCGGGGCGCAGGTCTCGCGAACGTTTTACGCGCGAGGTCAGACAGGACAGCAGCTTCTGCTCGGCGCATATGGCGCCCTGTCACGCCAGGTGAAAACAGGCATGGTGAGACTTCATCCCCGCGCGGAGATGCTCGACCTGGTCATTGTCAACGGCGAAGCGAAGGGCATCACCGTACGCAATCTCGTAAGCGGGAAGATCGGGTCCCATGCCGCAGATGCGGTTTGTCTCTGCACCGGCGGCTACTCCAACGTCTATTTCCTTACAACCAACTCCCTCAGTTCCAGCGTGAACGCAACCTACCGGGCGCACAAAAAAGGCGCATTTTTCGCGAACCCCTGTTTTACCCAGATCCATCCCACCTGCATCCCCGTGACGGGTGAACACCAGGCCAAACTCACGCTCATGTCCGAATCGCTCAGGAACGACGGCAGAGTCTGGGTACCCAAGCTCAAGGGAGACAATCGCCCGGCGAAGAACATCCCGAATGACGAGCGGGACTATTATCTTGAACGAAAATATCCCGCCTACGGAAACCTTGCGGCCCGCGACGTTACCTCGCGAGCGGCAAAGGAGGTCTGCGATGAAGGCAGAGGCGTGGGCCCGGGCGGGCGGGGTGTGTACCTTGATTTCAGCGATGCCATAACGCGGCTTGGGGAAGACGTGATCCGGGAGCGCTACGGCAATCTCTTCGAGATGTATGAACGCATCACCGCCGAGAATGCATATCAACAGCCGATGCGGATGTATCCCGCGCCCCACTACACGATGGGCGGCCTCTGGGTGGACTACAATCTCGAGAGCAACCTCCGGGGACTCTTCGTTCTCGGCGAAGCAAACTACTCGGACCATGGCGCGAACCGTCTCGGCGCGAGCGGGCTTATGCAGGGTCTGGCGGACGGATACTTCATACTCCCCTACACCATCGCGGACTATCTCGCCGGAACAACGCCCGGCATCGCAACGACGGACCGCCCTGAATTCAATCAATCGATCGAGGAGGTCGCGGCATTCGCGAAAAAAATCCTTTCCATACAAGGGAAAAAGACGGCCACGGAGTTTCACCGGGAACTCGGCACGATCATGTGGGACAACGTAGGCATGACAAGGAATGAGGCGAGTCTGCGCGAGGCCTTGAAGCGGATCCCTCCCCTCCGAGAGGAATTCTGGAAGAATGTGAAGGTCACCGGCAACGGCATGGAGCTGAACCAGGAACTTGAACGCGCGGGTCGTGTCGCCGACTTCCTCGAATTCGCCGAGCTCTTGACAAAAGATGCACTGCTCCGGAATGAGTCCTGCGGCGCGCACTTCCGCAGTGAATACCAGACGCCCGATGGCGAAGCGCAGCGCGATGACAAGAACTTCAGCCACGTCTCCGCCTGGGAGTACAAGGGCGCCGACAAGGAACCGGAGCTGCATAAGGAACCTCTCGTGTTCGAGAATGTGAAATTGGCCATGAGAAGCTACAAGTAAAGCAAGCACCAAATGACAAGCACCAAATAACAAATAAACTCCAAACATCAAGGACCAAATTCCAAACGTTTGGAGAATTCGTATTTTGAAATTGGCGCTTATTTGAAATTTGTTATTTGGTATTTTCCTTCGAGGTCACATGAACCTAACCTTATACGTCTGGCGACAGAGAGATTCTCATGATAAAGGTAAGCTCGTCCAGTACGAGGCGAGGGACATTTCTCGGGACATGTCCTTCCTCGAGATGCTGGATGTCCTGAACGAGAAGCTGGTAAAAAAAGGCGGAGAACCGATCGCTTTTGACCACGACTGCCGCGAAGG
>JBGPIG010000227.1:0-4115 GCA_041484745.1 Nitrospirota bacterium
AGAATAAACCTCCTAAAAACGCTGTAGAGACGGCCGACAAGACCGTCTCTACGATCAAAAATTGGGGTGAGCGACGGGGCTTGAACCCGCGGCCACCAGGGCCACAACCTGGAGCTCTACCAACTGAGCTACGCCCACCATAAACCCTAATATAAAAAGAGCGACTCGAAACAACGGAAGTCATATTACATGAAATCGAAAATAATTTCTATTGAAATATTTATGCGATTAATTGGTGCGCCTGACGGGATTCGAACCCATGGCCCACAGCTTAGAAGGCTGTTGCTCTATCCAACTGAGCTACAGGCGCTTATCTCTATGCTCCACTGAAAAATTCCAATCTTAAATTTCCAATTACAATGGTCGGGGCGAGAGGATTTGAACCTCCGGCTTTCTGCTCCCAAAGCAGACGCGCTACCGGGCTGCGCCACGCCCCGAAATACAATCGTACTGCTTACCCCTGACTCGTAGGCCATATAATACTCACACTCCCAATCATTGTCAAGCGCTATGTACCCGTCACCTATACAGTTTCGCCCGCCCTGCGCTGTTTCCAGCGGAAAAAGGGAAAGATGCATTTCCCTTGAAATGACTCAAATTTTATACTATGATGACACCTATGGAAGAGCGAATCGGGTCGGTGATAAAATTTTTCGACAAAATTTCCGTCGCAACGATGAAACTCTATTTCGGCGACATCGCGGTTGGCGATACTATTCGCGTTAAGGGAACCACCACTGACATTACCCGAAAAATAGCTCTGATGGAGTCCGACCACCAGTCCGTCCAAAAAGCCGCGCGCGGGGTTCACCGGCATCAAGCTTTCCCTGTCGGCGAAGCCTTTCGATCTTGTGTACAAGGTTACGGGATAGACACCAGCATATGCTCATCTATATCGTAAAACGCACACTCCTGATGATCCCCATTCTCTTCGGCATTACCGTGCTGAGCTTCGGCGTCATGCGTCTTGCGCCGGGCGGACCTGCCGAGGCGCAGATGGAGTTCTCGGCACGGGCATCGGCCGAGGCGCGGGAGCGGCTTCGGAAGCTCTACGGCGCGGACCAGCCCTTCTACAAGCAGTACGCAACATGGCTCAAGAAATTCGTTACTCTGGACTTCGGCGAAGCCTTTGCCGACGGCCGCAAGGTCAAGGACAAGATCCTCGAACGTCTCCCCATTACGCTCACGATCAACCTTCTCTCGCTCGGACTCGTCCTTGTGATCGCCATACCCATAGGGATCATGTCCGCCACGCGACAATACTCGCTCCTGGACCGTTTCACGACCATCTTTGTCTTCATAGGATTTTCTACGCCCTCGTTCTGGCTCGCGCTCCTGCTTATTTATCTCCTCGGCGTGCAGTGGGGCGTGCTCCCGATCTCAGGCATCCAGAGCCTGGATGTAACAGGACTTTCACAATGGGGCCGGCTCATGGACCGGACCGAACACCTGGTCCTGCCGGTCTTTGTTTCATCGTTCGGCGGACTGGCGGGTTTTTCGCGTTATGTGAGGAACAACATGCTCGAGGTCATGCGACAGGATTACATCCGCACTGCAAGGGCCAAGGGCCTTTCTGAAGGCGTGGTCATTTACAAGCACGCGCTCCGGAATGCGCTTATGCCCGTCATCACCATCCTTGGGCTCGCGCTCCCCGGCATCATCGGCGGGAGTGTGATCATGGAAACGGTATTCGGCATCCCGGGGATGGGACAGCTCCTGTACCAGTCGGTGTTCTCGCGGGACTATAATCTCGCCATGGGAATCCTGGTTCCGGCCGCGTTCCTCACTATGCTCGGGAACTTCCTGGCGGATATCGGCTATGCTTTTGCCGATCCGAGGGTAAGGTTACGGTGACCTTTTCACGTATCGCTGTTCACACGAAATCCGGGACTCAGCTGGACACTATCTGCCGTCGGCCGACATACCTGTGTTAGACAACAACTCAACCGATAAGAATGCTGCGATTGTCGTTGAACAGATACAACGTGATATGGTAGGGAATATGGATCGGCCATGAAACAGGACAGGCTCATATCTCTTCTCGCGGCACTATTGGCAATTGCCGTCGTCGCCGTGTATGCGAACCATTTTCAAAATGGATTTCATTTTGACGATAGTCATACTATCGTCAATAATATCTTCATCAAGGACATTCGTAATATTCCCCTTTTTTTCAGGGACGGTACTACGTTCAGTTCCCTGCCGACCAATCAGTCCTATCGCCCCTTCGTCAGTACTACCCTTGCCATCGATTACTGGCTGGGCAAAGGGAGCGGCACCATGTTCTTTTTTCACCTCTCGACTTTTTTGTTCTTTCTGCTCCAGGGCCTCTTCATGTATTTCTTCTATCGTCGAATCTATAGCATTTCGTTCAAGCATGAATGGATAGATCTTACCGCGTTATTTTCCGTTGCATGGTACCTGCTCCACCCCGCCAATGCAGAGACGATCAATTATATCATTGCCCGTTCTGACTCTCTTTCGACATTCTGCATCGTCTTGTCCTTTGTACTATATATCTACTCACCTCTCGGTAAAAAATGGCACCTCTACCTTGTTCCCGTTGCAATAGGGGCACTGGCAAAACCGATTGCCGTCGTCTTTGGCCCCCTGCTGCTGGTATACATTCTTCTCTTCGAGGAAAAGGCGTCCCTCGGCGATCTTATCGGGGAAAAGGGCCTCACCCATCTCCGCTCCGGTCTCCGAAAGGCCCTGCCGGCAATTCTGTTCTCCCTCTTCATGATAGTATTCATTAAATCAATGGACCCTCCTACATGGACGCCGGGCGGTACTTCGCGGTTTCATTACTTGATCACCCAGCCCTATGTGGTCCTGCATTACTTTACCACCTTCTTTCTGCCCGTCCAGCTAAGTGCGGATACCGATTTAAAGACCCTCAATTCCATGGCTGATCACCGCTTTTTTTTCGGAACTGCATTTATCTTAATTCTCCTTTTTGCAGCGGCAGTTTCATCAAAACAAGAAAAGACGCGGCCTATTTCCTTCGGCATCCTCTGGTTTTCTATCACCTTGCTCCCCACCAGTCTTATCCCGCTCGCCGAAGTTATGAATGACCACCGTATCTTTCTTCCCTACGTCGGGCTCACGATGAGTGTCTGCTGGTCCTTGACTCTCCTGTTGGTTTCAGCAAAAAAATCAGTTGGGTCGGACCAGGTCTTCAATCGCTTGACAATCGCGGTCATCCTCATCCTCCTTGCCGCGTACGCATATGGTACCCATCAGAGAAATGATGTCTGGAAAACTGAGGAGACGCTCTGGCATGACGTCGCGGAAAAAAGCCCGGAAAACGGCAGAGGACTTATGAACTACGGCCTCACGTTGATGGCAAAGGGGGACTATGCGGGGGCGGAAAAATATTTCAAAAGGGCGCTTGAACTCACTCCAAACTACCCCACGCTTCATATCAATATGGGAGTACTGAAGGCCGCTCTTGGCAACGCGGCCGAGGCTGAAGAGTATTTCAGAAAAGCGATCTCATTGGGGCCCGGCTATCCTGACTGCTATTTCTATTACGGCCGGTTTTTAAAGGAACAGGGACGCCTGGACGAGGCAGTCGGCAATTTATACAAGACAGTGGAACTTGCCGCCGCTCATCTTCAGGCGAGGTATCTCCTGATGGACATCTACTTGAAACAGCGGAATTACCGGAAATTGGCCGGACTGGCCGACGAGACCTTGCGGATCGTCCCCAATGACAGACAGTCGGTTTATTATCTCTCTGAAGCAAAAAACGGTAATCCCGGACAGTCAACGGCAAAACGGCCCTCATACGGCAACGGGGCAGCCGAACGTTTCCTCAATTTGAGCTTACAGTATTATCAGTCCGGGCAATATGAAAAGAGTATAGAGGCGGCCCGTGAAGCGTTGAAGCTCAATCCCGATTATGATCTCGCGTACAACAATATCTGCGCCGCATATAACAAACTGGAGCAGTGGGACCTGGCCATCGAGGCGGGAGAGAAGGCGGTCCATCTCAACCCAAACAATGAGATAGCAATAAACAACCTTCGGTGGTCTATAAATCAGAAAAAGATTTCAGGAAGGAAGCCATGAGCGGGGTAAATCTTTTGTCCGCAAAAGAGGGAGACGTGATG
>JBGPIG010000228.1:0-4056 GCA_041484745.1 Nitrospirota bacterium
ATCACCGGCGGTCTTCCGAGGGTGGCGGAATTGTTCGAGGCGCGGAAACCCAAGGAGCAGGCCATTATCAGTGAGATCGATGGTACTGTGGAGTTCGGTGGATTCGTAAAGGGCATGCGCCGCATCCTCGTCAAGGACGGCATGGGGAATGAGAAGGAATACCTTATTCCCAAGGGCAAGCATGTGAACGTGCACGAAGGAGATTGGGTAACGGCTGGTGAACCCCTAATGGATGGTCCTGTCGATCCGCACGATATTTTGAGCGTTCTCGGTCCCCGAGAGCTCCAGAAATACCTTGTGGACGAAGTTCAGCAGGTTTATCGTCTTCAGGGGGTGAGCATCAATGACAAACACATTGAGGTCATTGTGCGCCAGATGCTCCGCAAGGTCAGAGTTGAGGAAGCCGGGGATGCGCCATTCCTTATCGGTGAGCAGGTGGACCGGTTCAATTTTGCCAGGGCGAACGAGGCCGTGATCGCTAAGGGCGGCATACCTGCTACTGCGCGGCCCATCCTCCTTGGCATCACGAAGGCATCGCTCACCACGGATAGCTTCATCTCCGCTGCATCGTTTCAGGAGACCACGCGGGTGCTTACGGAAGCGGCGATTACGGGAGCAGTGGATGACCTCGTAGGATTGAAGGAGAACGTGATCATGGGGAGGCTTATCCCAGCAGGGACGGGCATGACCGAATATCGGAACACCTATGTTGCTCTCGATGAAGATGGTGCGCCGACAGCGGAGTAGAGCTGGAACCCCCTCCCTATGAGCTACAATTGGGATAGGTGGGGAATGGATATCGGCCGGTTTGAGGCCGGATTACCTCAGTCATGCTGATTAGTGAATATACTTCTGAAATAGTGAAATAAAACTTGACAATTTGGTCAACTGTAGATATAATTACCAGGTTTTGACTCAACGTTATTAACAACGTGCTATCCCGATGTTTTAAGGAGTAATTCTCGTGCCAACCATTAGTCAACTCGTAAGAAAAGGCAGATCTTTGGCTGCGAGTAAGACCAAGAGCCCCGCGCTGAAGAGCTGCCCTCAAAAAAGAGGGGTCTGCATCAGAGTGTATACCACGACGCCGAAAAAACCGAACTCGGCCCTTCGGAAAGTGGCCAGGGTGAGGCTTACGAACGGCATGGAGGTAACCACCTACATCCCCGGCGTGGGGCACAATCTGCAGGAACACTCCATTGTGCTGATCCGTGGAGGGAGAGTGAAGGACCTTCCGGGCGTGCGCTATCATATTGTGCGGGGCACGCTGGACACGGTGGGGGTTGCAAACCGAAAGCAGGGCCGATCCAAGTACGGGGCAAAGAGGCCAAAGTAGTTTGCGGTAGGGATAAACCGGTGCCGAGCAGAGCACCTGAATGCTGAAGGAACATTATGCCGAGAAAAAGCGTTGTCGTAAAAAGAGAAACACTACCTGATCCAAAATATAACAGCATGATGCTGGCAAAGTTCGTGAACGTGCTCATGCGCAAGGGTAAAAAGAGCACGGCCGAGGCGATTTGCTACAAGGCGCTTGATCGAATACAGGCAAAGACCAACGGCGATCCCATAGCTGTTTTTAAGAAGGCTGTGGAAAATCTGAAGCCTACTCTCGAGGTCAAGTCACGCAGGGTCGGTGGTGCTTCCTATCAGGTCCCGATCGAGGTTAAACAGCCACGGAGAATGTCGCTGGCGTATCGCTGGCTCCGACTCTATGCGTCGCAACGGCCTGAGAAATCCATGGTAGACAAACTTGCTGGGGAAATACTTGATGCATCGAACAACACTGGTGCTGCTGTAAAGAAGAAAGAAGACGTACACCGTATGGCAGAGGCAAATAAAGCCTTCGCGCATTATCGCTGGTAGGGTGCTCATCTCAGAGCGGAGGTAGTTTTGGCTAGGCAGGATTTACTCGAAAATACAAGAAACATCGGTATTATGGCTCATATCGACGCCGGTAAGACGACGACGACCGAGCGCATTCTTTACTATACCGGCGTATCTTACAAAATTGGAGAAGTACACGACGGTACCGCAGTCATGGATTGGATGGTGCAGGAGCAGGAGCGCGGCATAACTATCACATCGGCCGCAACGACATGCTCTTGGCGTGGCAAGCGGATTAACATTATTGATACGCCCGGCCATGTGGACTTCACTATAGAAGTTGAGCGTTCGCTTCGCGTATTAGACGGTGCGGTGGCGGCATTCGACTCGGTGAGCGGTGTTGAGCCGCAGTCGGAGACCGTATGGCGTCAGGCGGACAAATATTCCGTCCCGCGCATTGCCTTTATGAACAAGATGGACCGTATCGGGGCGGACTTCTACGTAAGCGTCCAGAGCATGATCGACCGGCTTGGCGCGAACCCGGTGCCGATCCAGATTCCCGTCGGTGCCGAGGATAAATTTCTCGGTTGCGTTGATCTGGTAAAAATGAAGTCGGTCCTGTTTAACGACGAGACTCTCGGCGCTGAGTACGTTGTGGAAGACATCTCGGCGGATCTTTTGCCGAAGGCAAAAGAATATCGCGACAAGATGATCGAGAAGCTCGCTGATGTAGACGACGTCATTATGGAGAAGTTCCTGAACGGGGAGCAGCCGTCGGAAGCCGAGATCATGTCCGCAATCCGCAAAGGCACGATCTCGATGAAGATATTTCCGGTCATCTGCGGGTCTGCTTTCAAAAACAAAGGGGTGCAGCTTCTGCTCGATGCAGTCGTGGATTATCTCCCGTCTCCGCTGGACATTCCTCCGGTCACAGGCATTGGCCCCAAGGGTGAGGAAGTAATTCGCACTGCTTCCGATAGCGAGCCGTTTTCTGGCATTGCATTCAAGATCATGACCGATCCATTTGTAGGTCAACTTACGTTCATACGGGTCTATTCCGGCACGCTGACGTCCGGATCGTATGTGTATAACTCTACGAAGGGAACCAGGGAGCGCATTGGCAGGCTGCTCAAAATGCACGCGAACAAGCGCGAGGAGATCCAGGAAATCTATTCCGGAGATATATGTGCAGCCGTAGGACTTAAAAGCACACTCACCGGACATACCCTCTGTGATGAAAACAAACCCGTGGTCTTGGAAGCAATGATCTTCCCTGAACCGGTCATCCATGTGGCTGTTGAGCCCAAGACTAAGGCAGACCAGGAAAAGCTTGGTTTCTCGCTCCAGAAGCTCATGCAGGAAGACCCCTCATTCCGTGTACATACTGACACTGAGACCGGTCAGACAATCATTTCGGGGATGGGAGAGCTTCATCTGGAAATCATCGTCGACCGCCTTTTACGGGAGTTTAAGGTTGACGCGAACGTTGGCAAGCCCCAGGTTGCTTACCGCGAAACAATCCGCAAGAAGGTAACTGCGGAGGGCAAGTATATACGCCAAACCGGCGGCCGCGGTCAATATGGACATGCAGTGATAGAACTTGAGCCGCAAGATCCGGGCAAAGGATTTGAGTTCGTGAACAAGACAGTTGGCGGATCGGTTCCCAAGGAATATGTTGCGCCGGTACAAAAGGGTATTGTAGAGGCCATGGAGAACGGCGTGATCGCCGGGTATCCCATGGTTGACATCAAGATCACCCTTATTGACGGCTCCTACCATGACGTGGACTCATCAGAAATGGCTTTTAAGATTGCCGGTTCCATGGCATTTAAAGAAGGAGCGAACAAGGCGTCTCCTGCGTTGCTCGAGCCGATCATGGCAGTCGAAGTTGTCTGCGCCGAGGAGTACATGGGCGATATCATTGGCGACCTCAACTCTCGTCGTGGCCGCGTACAGAGTATGAACATGAGGGGGGCGGGAAGAGTCATCGCAGCGCAAGTGCCGCTCTCGGAGATGTTCGGCTACGCGACGGATATCAGGTCGAAGACCCAGGGCAGGGCAACATACACCATGCAATTTGCTCACTACGAAGAAGTCCCCAAGAATATTTCAGAGCAGATCATCGCAAAGGTAAAAGGCGAGATTGTTAAGGCAAAGTAGTCATAATACACTACTGAATTAGATTTTCACTTCCCAGCAGGAGGCGGATAATATGGCAAAGGCAAAATTTGA
>JBGPIG010000229.1:0-4044 GCA_041484745.1 Nitrospirota bacterium
AGATGATGAACCGGTACTGCAGGCTTGCCGCATTCAGATAGCCTTTGCCCTTGCCAAACAGAATTCTCTTTCCGGTCATCGGCATATGTTTAGTGCACCCTGTGATTGGTTTGGTGATCGATGGAGCTACGCAACGCCCCTCACCGGCGGCGATCGTAAGCGGTCGTATACCAACACTGTGATTATACTGGTAAAAGGCGGGTCGGTCAAGACCATATTTGCGAACCGTAATTGCGAACCCGAATTTGACCTTGAAGAACCGGTATTGCTGTGGTAAAGTTTCTCTATGCCCCTCCTGGACACCCATAAGAGACGCATCGATTACCTGCGCATCTCCGTCACCGACCGGTGCAACCTTTCCTGCTTTTACTGCAAGCCCCGGGCGGCGATGAAAGTACTGCCCCACCACGACATCCTTACCTATGAGGAGATACTGCGGCTCGTGTCCGTCGCCGTCCCGCTCGGCATCTCCCGGGTCCGCGTGACCGGCGGTGAACCCCTCGTCAGACGCGGGATCGTGAATTTCATCGCAGCGCTCAAAACATGCGGCAACGTCGAGGACGTCAGCCTTACCACGAACGGCGTCCTCCTGGAGGAGATGGCTGAAGCGCTTTTCTCGGCGGGAAGGCCGCGGCTCAACATCAGCCTCGACTCTCTGAACGCGCGCCGGTTCCATCACATTACCGGCGGCGACTGCTGGGACAAGGTCTGGCGCGGGATCGATAAAGCGGAAGAACTCGGGTTCTTCCCTCTCAAGATCAACATGGTCCCGGTCAAGGGCGTGAATGACGACGAAGTCGCGGACTTTGCCCGGCTCACGCTCGACCGCCGGCTCCATGTCCGTTTCATCGAGTTCATGCCCATCGGCGCGGATGACCGCTGGCGCCGCGATGCGTGCGTGCCTGCGGACGAGATTCGGACCGTCATCGAGCGCGAGTTCGGGCCGCTCGTGCCGTTTGCCTCGGGGAACTCAGCCGGGCCTTCGGACAACTACCAGGTCCCCGGCGCACGCGGGGTGATCGGGTTCATCAGCCCCATCACCAAGCACTTTTGCGAATCCTGTCGGCGCCTCCGGCTCACGGCGGACGGCAAGATCCGGCCCTGCCTGCTCTCGGACACGGAAATAGACGTCAAGTCGCCTCTGCGCGGCGGGTGCGATAACGCGGAGATCGAGCGCCTTCTGAGGCTTGCGCTCGAGATCAAGCCGGAGCGGCATTATATCAATGAAGCGAAAGCCGGGCGCTTCCAGCGGACCATGTCTAAAATCGGAGGATAGGACCCGTGATCATGAACAAGCTTACTCACGTGGACGAAGAGGGCGCTGCCCGCATGGTCGATGTTTCCGCCAAACAGGAGACACTCCGTGAGGCCGTGGCTGAGGGCCGCGTTTTTATGCAGCCCGAAACGCTCTCGCTCATCTACGACCGTAAAGTCTTAAAGGGAGACGTATTCGCCGTTGCGCGCGTCGCGGGGATAATGACCGCAAAAAGAACCGCCGATATCATCCCGCTGTGCCACCCGCTGAACCTATCGTCCGTGAACATAGACTTCGAACCGGACCGCGAACAGTCATGCGTGCTGATCCGCGCTACGGTAAGGATCACCGGCAGGACCGGCGTGGAAATGGAGGCGCTCACCGCGGTAGCTGCCGCGGGACTAACGCTCTACGACATGTGCAAATCGACCGACCGTACCATGACCATATCCGACATCCGGTTGATGAAAAAATCAGGCGGGAAAAGCGGGACATTTGAAAGAAAATAACGGGCTGGTTGTGGCTGTCCTTCATGGTCCTCTTTGATTCTCATTTATTTCTGCACCGCCGTTCACAGGTCCGCGCAGGCATGCATTGCTGATACAGGTTCCCTGCATGACAACGCGCCCACTCAAGAGAGAGAAAACCTAAAAAAAGCCGGGCAGATATTTCTGCCCGGCTTTTGGTACGATCAAGTTATATGCACAGGTGGGGCCGTGCGAATACTGCTTATGCTTTCTTGATAAAGAGCTCCCACATGCCCTTGTCTTCCAGCTTCACGGCCTCCATCGTAAAATGGTTTTTCTCACAGAAGCGCGGGATGCTGTCCTCAGCGGATGCGGGAGCATCGCAGAGAACCTTGAGCACCTGGCCGCTTGCAAGCTTTTCCAGCGCCTTTTTAGTCAATAACAGCGGATAAGGGCAGACCCTTCCAAGTGTATCCAACGTTTCCTTCGGTGTTTCATCTTTCAGTGCCATGATAGTTCCTCCTCATTTATATGAGCATCAAAATTCGGGCTGTCAGATTTGCCCGTTTGTATCACATGACAATTAATGATACCGTGGACCCCGCTTCATTGCAGAAGCGGCTGGACAGAGCGGTACGTTTACATGCTCACCGAGCCATAACGACGGGCCGGAAATCGTCCCTGAGAGACACTTTTGAACTACTGCGGATATTACCTTAACAAAAACCACCTCGCCTGTCAATACTCGTTTTCGGCATAAGAAAAATTATACGACGAACCACGCGGCCCGTCTCCGGACTCCTGTATTAAAATCTTTCATTGCACCATAACGAGAGTTTATGGAAGCGCTGGCGCTCTCCGCTTGCATTTTATTTTTTTTTGTATTATGGTACTCGCGCAATCGCACGATCGTCGTTTTCCCTTGAAAAATTGACTAAAATTTAGAAACTGATAACATTCTATATCCTGCAACTAACTGTTACCGGCGGCGCAGGCAACATGCCGGTGCAATGACATATCTCTCATCGCAAGACGCCTTCGTAGCATAAAGCAACACTGCTCAATTTCGGGTGAAGGAGGTGGTGTCGTACAAATCCAATCACGTATTCTTGTTTGCAGCGAAAAGATCTCCTGCATCCTCTTCAGAACTATAACGATAACGCAGAATCCGAATTTAAGGAGGGCACCATGGGGAAAAAAATCGCAGTACTCGTCAGGGACCGGCAAGGCGAAGCCCTGAGGATGTCCGTGGGCATCACGCTCATGGACGACACCATTGATGTCTACGTGCTGGACCGGAAGGTGGAAAGCAATGCCGACAATGATCTGAATCTTGAGACCATCAAGGACATGGACATGAAGCTTTTCACGAACATGAAAGACAACGCGGGCATGGACTATCTTTCCACGGAAGAAGTGGCGCAGAAACTCCTGGAGTACGATCATATCGTACCGTACTAACAATACCAGAACGGGGAGATGACAAATGAAGATATTGCACATTGTGAAACAGGACCTTGATGCAACCGCAAAAAAGATCATAGAAGTACAAAAAAAGGGAAATGACGTTACCATCGTGGATCTCAAGCAAAACAAGAACTACGGCCAGATCGTCGATCTCATTTTCTCCAGCGATAAAGTAATATCCTGGTAAGCGGGAAGTTGAAGCTTGGATGGGGCATTCCGGGAACGGCCATGCTCCGGTCATGGGAAATTCGAGAGGAGGTAGCAAGCATGAAACTCGGCATATTTGTGAATACCGATAAGAATCTTGACGCGGTGCTGGGAATAACCAAAGCAGCACTCGCAAAAGGGCACACGGTCTCCCTGTTCAACATGGACGACGGAACAAAACTTGTCCATAGCCCTGTATACGCTGAATTGTGCAAGACACCGGGCGTTACCGTGGGTTTCTGCGATCACAGCGCAAAACACATGGGGGTCACGTCGGAGGGTCTCTCAAAGGAGATCGTCTGCGGCAGCCAGTATAATAATGCAGTGATGCAGCACGAGGCGGACCGGATGATCGTGCTGTAATCTTCATCGTGACGTTCTCTCTCGGGCAGGGGCACGAGAGATGAACATATCTCTATACACTCTGGTAGTGTCAAAAGTTTCATGAAAAAGAGAAGCAAAACATGAAACCACAGAGGGCGCCGAGGAAGGCCTGGGTAAAGCCCAAAAACTTTGAGAGTAAATATCAATAAGATGCTCTGTGTTCTCGTGGTGTATATGACAACACAAAACAAACAGCGCTGGTAATAAAAAGAGCCTATAGGGGGAGGGAGGACACAGAGGAAGTTATCCACACACATTCAAGAC
>JBGPIG010000230.1:0-3978 GCA_041484745.1 Nitrospirota bacterium
ATCGCCCAGCTGCCGCTGGAAGAGCGGAAAGAATACCTTGCGGGCATGGGGCTCAAAGAGTCGGGCTTGGATCGGATGATCCGCGCGGGCTACGAGCTCCTGGGGCTCAGCACGTATTTCACGGCCGGTAAGGACGAAGTGCGCGCCTGGACCATCACCAAGGGGACCAAGGCGCCCCAGGCCGCGGGGAAGATCCATACCGATTTTGAGAAAGGTTTTATCCGCGCCGAAGTGTTCCATTTTGACGACTTGATGAAGCTCGGTACTGAGAAGGCGGTAAAAGAGGCGGGTTTGCTCAGATCCGAGGGCAAGGAATATGTCGTGAAGGATGGAGACATTATGCTGTTCCGGTTCAATGTGTAGCGCGAAGGCCCTACAACGAAAGTCCTGCCACGATCCTTTCTCCGATGTCTCGAAGCTGCTGGCCCCCCTGATCTCTTTGCACGAGAACGGCAGGAAAACAGCGTGACGCTCACCGCCGCGGTCGTGGTGTGGAGCGGCCGAACACGAGGTGGCCGGTCTCCGCGGTTTCAATGGCGATGCCGATGGTCTCGAGGTCGCGCATCTCCCCCACAAGTATAATGTCAGGGTCCTCGCGGAGAGCCGCCCGGAGTGCGCTCGAGAAGGAGTTCGTATGAACGTGTACTTCTCGCTGGTTGATAAGACAGTGCTTTTTCTGGTGAACAAACTCGATGGGGTCCTCGATCGTTATAATGTGGTCCTTACGGTTCCGGTTGATGAAGTCGATGAGCGCGCAGAGTGTTGTGGATTTGCCGGACCCGGTGGGACCGGTCACCAGGACCAGTCCCTTGCTCAAATAGCTGAGGTCGAGGATCTCCTTGGAGAGGCCGAGCTTCTCTGCGGTGACGATCTCCATGGGGATCTGCCGGAATACGGCACCGATCCCGAAGCGATCCATAAACAAATTCGCCCGGAAGCGCGCGACCCCTTGGATCTCATGGGCAAAGTCAGTGTCATGTATTTCCTCGAACTGCTACATGTTGTGGTTTGGGACGATAGGGTTCAGGAGTTGCTTCAGCCGGTCGGGAGGGATGACGGGATGGTCGGAAAGCTCAATCATGTCCCCGCTTTCCCGGATCATGGGTCTGTGGCTGGACGACAGGTGGAGGTCCGATGCGCCCATTTGCACCATCCGCCTGAGCAGACCGTTGATCTTCGGCTCGCCTGCTGCCAGCACGGCCGGTGTCGCCGAAGGCGCAGACAGGGGAGTGACACCAGTGACCGTCGGTATCTCAGCGATGGCGGCTTCGGATGTATCCTGCGTGCCGTCAGACAGTGAAATTACGCCTCTCACCAGGTCTCCCTGGGTCAGGAAAGAAATGTTGTAGGTTTTGCCCCCGAGAGTATAATCGAAGACAGTCGGTTTTTTTGTCTGATCTGGTTTTTGATGTTTGCGGGAGCGAACTCCGCGATGATAGCGGTAATTTGGACAGTTGTGAGCTGCTGGTTCACCATGATCTTGAGGCCCGAAGACGACCGCATCAGGGGTTCTTTCTGGTGTTCCAGGAGGAGTTCCTGATTATGCTGGATCCGTTCGATCAATTTATCGAGCTGGCTCTTCGACTCTTTCCTCGATTGACAGCCCGGTTGATTTCACGCGCCGGTCAGTTCATCCATAAGGGTTTTTACCGGTATGATTTTGTCGACCCGTGAAGCGTTAGAGCCGACCGTATAGAGCGCTTCTTCCTTGTCCGAATTGTACCCGGCGGAGCTCAGCAGTCCGTTACAAATGCAGAAATGGTTATCGTTGCTCTCTTTTGCGGGACAGACCGTATATTTACCCTCGGCGTCCTTCATAAGCACATAGCCTTTGTCGCATTTCGGCGTCCGCCTCCGCTGCAATGCCGAGACATACATGGGGGATTGCTTGATCACCCGGAACGGCAGGCCGCAAGGCGACCCCGGTCGGTGCGCTACGACGATGTCCTCTTCCTTTGCAAAAACAACAGCCTGCTTATACGCCTCTGTAGCACTGCTCTCGCTCGTGGCCAGGAATCTGGTCCCCATCTGGACACCATCTGCACCCATGCCCATGAATTTCACAATATCTGCGTGGGTATAGATTCCCCCTGCGACAATGACGGGTATGTCCCCGAATTTTTTGGCCATGTCCTTGACCGGCGGCAGGAGATTCTCAAGTTTGTTGGATTCAAGGTCGACCTGGTCAATCCGAAATCCGAGATGACCGCCCGCAAGGGGGCCTTCGAGCACCACGGCATCGGGCCGATAGCCGAGTTTCTCCCACTTTTTACAGATGATATCGAGCGCGCGCGCTGACGATACGATAGGGATTAGGGCCGTGTCCTTCGGCGGCTGGATTGCCGGAAGATTGAGCGGCAGACCTGCACCGGAGATGATGACATCGGCCCCGGCATCAAGGGCGCCTTTGACGGAATCGATGAAATCTCTGCCAAGGGCCATCATAATGTTGATGCCGGAGAACCCGCCTGTAATCTTCGAGAGGGAGACTTCTTCATAGGCAGCTTCATAGGTGGACGTTTTTTTGCCGTTTCTCTTTGATACGAGCCTGTCTATACAGGCACTGGAAACGATGCCGAGTCCACCCTCCAGCGCCACAGCCTTTGCCAAGGGATGCAACGATACCCCTACGCCCATCCCGCCCTGTACGATGGGCGCTTTAAACGTCTTCCCTTTGATCGTGAGCGGCTTTAATTTAGATTCAGATTTCAAAACGCCCCCTCTGTATGTCCTAGGCAAACCTAAGGATATCAGAATATGTTCTTATTATTTCTGCCGAGTTTAAGCAGGTACAATAAAAAAGTTTACGGATTATACCATAATAAAAAGCCATATTCAACTAGAACTTGCGCCAGAACGTGCAACCGCAGCCGGGCTCGGAAGCCGGAACACGGCCACAAACAAAATTGCTTGACCGGAAACAAACCGATGGTTGACAATTTTGTTCCGTTATGCGATTATCCTTGCGCATATGAGGATTGTTCGCGGTCTAAAAAACTTCAAGGAGCGGCTCCCGAACCCGGTGCTCACGCTCGGCAACTTCGATGGCGTGCACCAGGGACACCAGGTGATATTTAAGAAGGTCATCGAGCGAGCCCGAGAGATCGGGGGTACGAGCATCGCGTTCACGTTCGAGCCTCACCCGCTTAAAGTGCTCACTCCTGATCGCTCTCCCAGGCTTCTGAACACGTTTCATGGCAAGATGAAGCTTTTTGCTGCAGCCGGTATCGATGTGGTCATCTGTGCAAACTTTACCCGAGAATTTGCTGACCAAAATCCAGAAGACTTCGCCCGAGAGGTTCTCCATGAGAAGATCGGGGTCGGAGAAGTGTATGTTGGGTACGATTATGCCTTCGGCAAGGGCCGCGAAGGCAGCATCGAATCGCTAAAAAAGATGGGGCGGATCTACGGGTTCCATGTGGGAGTCGTCGAAGCGGTTCAGGTGGACGGTGTAGTGGTCAGCAGTTCAGTGATCCGCGACCTGATTTCAAGCGGACGGGTTGAGGATGCTGCAAAGCTTCTCGATAGACACTACACGATCGAAGGTGAGGTGGTGCACGGATCGCGCCGTGGCCAGACGCTTGGGTTCCCCACAGCTAATCTTCACACGGCCAATGAGCTGCTCCCCGCCTACGGCGTCTACGCGGTGGTTGCCGAGCTCGGCTACCGTCGGCTGAAAGGTGTTGCCTCCATCGGAGTGCGGCCTACCTTCGATTCCGGACCGGTCTCCATCGAGGTGTACCTGTTTGAGTTCCATGACGACCTGTATGGTCAACAACTGGAGGTGTCGTTTGTCCGGCGTCTTCGTGGTGAGCAAAAATTCGAGACCCCTGATGCCCTTGTTGATCAGATTCGGAAGGATGTTAAGAACGCGGAGCTTGCCTTGCAACAGCTCTGATCATCAGGGACACGTGCTCTAATAGAATATGCTTGATGGTCAAAGCATCATGGTTTTCGCTGCCTGTTTTTAGTTCATGC
>JBGPIG010000231.1:0-3865 GCA_041484745.1 Nitrospirota bacterium
CCATCATGGCGCCGAGTGCCGCCATCTTCTCCGACTGGACAAGCTGCTCGTGCATGGCGCGCATGTCCTTGTTCATGGTTTCAAGGTTCGTGTGGATGATAGCGTTCTCGATGGCAAGCGCTGATTGGTGCGCGAACATGGTGAGGAACCGAACGTCCCCGTCGGTGATCGGCCGCTGGTTGAACATATTGTCCACGAGGATCACGCCGATGACCCGGTCTTTTGCCACGAGCGGGACCGTCGCGAAACTGCGCACCCGCAGTAGTGCTCGCAACTCACGGGACACGATCGGGTCCGCATCGGCGTTTGTGATATTGTAAGGCTGTTTGTTCAGTACGGTGAGCGCGAGCACCCCCTCGGAGGGGTCGAGCGGAACGCGGATGCTTCGGGCCAGGGTATTGAGCGCCGAATCGCGGTGCTCAAAGAGCTCTCCGGTCTGGATCCATTCCATGAGGCTCTTGTGCCTGCTCGCGACCTCGCTCCAGGCGCGGCCCGCTTCTTCCCAGTTCGCGGGCCCGACACCCATCATACCCTGGAGCGTGTTCGTGCGCTCGTTGGTCAGGAGGAGAATGGCCCGGTTGAAGCCGAGACCGCTGCCGCCCATGGTGGCCCCGGTCAGGATGATCCTGAGCAGACGATCGAGGTTCAGGGTCGTGCTCATGGCCGTGCCTATGTCGTAGAGGATCGAGAGCTCCTGCGCCCGACTCCGCGCCTCGATCGCGAGGTCTTCCATGCGCTCGTACATGGCGGCGTTCTCGACGGCAACGGTGGCGCCGCTCGCTACGGTAGTCAGGAACTGAAGGTCCTCCTCGGTAAAGGGCTGGTCTTCCTGCTTATTGTAGAGCGTGATGACCCCGATGACCTTTTCGCGAAAGATGAGCGGGACGCCGATGATGGAGGCCGCGGGGACCCCGCAGCCGTCGGCGAGGACAGGGTCTCTGGTGACGTCCCGGATCAGGAGGGGTTTCTTCTCCTGCGCGATCCGCTCCGACACAGCTCCGCCGATCCTGGCGTCCATGTCCGTAATCGCGTTTCCGACGACGCTGTAGGAAGAGAAGGCCTTATGTGCGCCGATCTCCGGCAGGTTCATGAGTCGGATGGTGCAGCCCTGGGCGCGGAGCGACTGCGTGCTGTTCTTGGCAATGAGCGACAGAAGCTGTTCAAGATCGAGCGTGGAGGTGAGCGCCATGTTGATCTCGTATATGGTGGCAAGATCGGCCAGGCGGTCCTGGATGCTCTGAAACAGGCGGGCGCTCTTGATCACCCCGCTGAGCTGGTTGGCGGTGGTGGTGAGGAGCGTGATATCGGCGGAGGCCGCGGACCACACGGGGGAGGAGAGCACGAATATCACGCCGAGGCACTCGTCTTCGTCCATGATCGGCGCGGCCAGGAGAGATTTGAATTGTTCGATGCCCGACTCGGGGACATAGGCGAACCGGGGGTCCGAGTAGGGGTCTTCGAGCGCGAGCGGCACCCTCTGCTGGGCCACCCAGCCCGCGATGCCCATGCCGAGGGGGAAGCTGAGCTTGCCGATAGACTCCTGGTTCAGACCGATGGCCGCGCTGAGCGTGACGTTTTTGCCGAAACGGTCGATCAAGAACACCGAGGCCCCTTCTTTTCCCATGCCCCGCGCCACGACCTCGACGACCCTCTTCAGCTTCTCGGAGAGATGGGCGTTGGAGTTCGATATCCGGCTGATCTCGCTCAGGATGCGTAATTCAGTTTTTTCTGTTGGTTCCCTTGTCGTTTCCATGTTGAATCCTGAACCGCATAGCGCATAGGGCAGAGCGAAAAAGCTGCCTCACGATGCGCTTTACGCCATGCGCCATGCACTTTGCGCTATGCGATTCATCCCTCCAACCCTATCCTTTTTTCATCGCCTTCCGGTACACCTTCACGTATTCTTTTGCCGAATTTTCCCACGAGAAATTCTGTTTCATTCCGTTTTGAACCAGACGCTTCCATCTCGCTGGGTCGCCGTAGACCTCCAGGCCGCGTCGCAGGCCATCGACGAGCTCCGCAGCGGAATACTCTTCGAACAGAAAACCTGTCCCGGTCCCCCTCCGTGGATCATAGTCGCTGACCGTGTCTGAAAGCCCGCCCGTCTTCCGGACGACCGGCACCGTGCCGTAGCGAAGCGCGTTCATCTGGCCGAGTCCGCAGGGCTCATACCGGGACGGCATCAGAAACATATCACAACCCGCGTAGATGTTCTTGGCGAGCATCTCGTCGTACCGGAGCAATACGATTAGCTGCCCCGGGTAGCGGCGCGCGGCATCGGTCAGGAGCCGATGGTATTTTTCATCACCGCTCCCGAGAATGACGAGCTGGACATCGAGGGACATGATCTCCGGCAGGGCCTCGGTCAGGATGTCCAAACCTTTCTGGTCGGCAAGACGCGTGACCATGCCGATGAGCGGGTCGTTTGTGGCCGGCAGGCCGATCAGCCCCTGGAGCGCTTTCTTGCATGCCGCCTTGCCCGCGAGCCGTGACCGGGAAAATGTCCGCGGGATGGCGCGGTCGTGCCCCGGGTCCCATTCCTGAAAGTCGATCCCGTTCACGATACCATAGAGGTCCGCGGCCCGATTCACGAGTACGCCCTCGAGGCCATGGCCGTATTCGCGGGTTTGGATCTCCCTGCTGTAGGTCCTGCTCACGGTCGTGATACTGTCCGCGTACACGAGGCCGGCCTTAAGAAAGTTCATGCCGCCCCAGAACTCGATGCCCTCGGGTGTGAACTCGTCCCATCCGAGTCCGGTCAAGCGCATGTCCCAGTGCCAGAACCGGCCCTGGTAACCGAGGTTGTGCACCGTGAAGACCGTTTTTGTGCGGCGCAGCTGTTCACGGTCACGGTAGATTTTTTTCAGGTAGAGAGGCACGAGCCCGGTCTGCCAGTCGTTACAGTGGATGATATCAGGCGTAAAATTGACGGCCCGGCAGAGTTCCAGGATCGCGCGCGAAAAAAAAATGAACCGCTCCGCATTATCCCGGTAGTCGGCCTGCGCCGTGCCATAGAGCTCCGGCCGGTCGAAGTAAATGTCCTTGTCGATGAAATAGACCGTGACTGTGCCGCCCATCCTGCCCTCCAGGATGTCGCAGCGCTCCTCCCACGTCCCGAGCGGGACATTAAACGTTGAGAGGTGCTTCAGCTTGAATCTGTTCCGGTCCACCTGGCGGTAGCGCGGTATGACTACCCGCACGTCATGCCCGAGCGCAGCGATCGCCGGAGGAAGACTCCCGGAGACGTCTGCGAGGCCGCCGGTTTTGGCAAAGGGGGCCGCCTCGGATACCGCAAACAGGACCTTCATGGGTTGATTTCCCGCAGGAACTTTGCAGTTTCCTCGGGAGGGGAGGGATTGATGTAGAACCCGGAACCCCATTCAAAGCCGGCCACGTTCGTGAGTTTGGGCATGAACTCGATATGCCAGTGGTAGTAGTCGTTATCCTCGTCCCGGAACGGTGAGGTGTGGATTACGTAGTTGTACGGCGGGTTCGAGAGCGCCCGGTCGATCCTGCGCAGGACATTCTGCAGGAGTCCTGCCAGGTCCTTGAAGTCCTCCCTCGACGAGCTGGCGTAGGAGGAGATGTGTTTCTTGGGGAGGATCCAGGTCTCGAAGGGGAAGCGGGGCGCGAAGGGCGCGAGCGCGATGAAGAGCGATGTTTCGAGCACCACGCGCGCGCCGGTTTGCATCTCCTGCCGGATGATGTCGCAAAAGATGCAACGCTCCTTGAGGTTGTAATGCTTCTTGCACCCATCGATCTCCGACTGCACCTGGATCGGCACGATCGGGAGCGCGATGAGCTGCGAGTGCGTGTGCTCGAGCGTTGCGCCGGCCGTGAGGCCTTCATTCTTGAAGATAAGGGC
>JBGPIG010000232.1:0-3795 GCA_041484745.1 Nitrospirota bacterium
CCTCAAATCCCTGCCTCCGGAAAAACAGAAGCGCATCGCCCAGGAGACGCTTGATATCTACGCACCTCTCGCCAACCGTCTCGGCATCTCGAAGATCAAGACCGAGCTCGAAGACCTCTCGTTCATGTACCTGAACCCCGAGGCGTACCGCGACCTGGCCCAAAAGGTCATGCTGCGCCGCATCGAGCGCGAGGCCTATATAAATGAACTCATTGAGATCATGAAAGGGCGGCTCGCGGAGCATGGGTACAAAGGCGAGGTAAAGGGGCGCCCAAAACACTTCTACAGCATCTACCAGAAGATGCAGAAGCAAGGGATAGCTTTTGAAGACGTCTACGATCTGATAGCTATTCGCATCATTACCGACTCCAAGGCCAACTGCTATGCCATCCTCGGTCTGATCCATTCGCTCTGGACGCCTGTGCCGGGACGTTTTAAGGACTTCATCGGCGTGCCCAAGTCCAACCTGTACCAGTCTCTCCACACCACCGTCATCGGTCCCAAAGGAGAGCGGGTGGAATTTCAGATCCGTACCGATGAGATGCATCGCCTTGCCGAGGAGGGCATTGCCGCGCATTGGCGGTATAAGGAAAAATCGCATGTCAGCCAGCGAGAAGAACAGCAGTTCGCGTGGCTCAGGCAGCTCATGGAATGGCAGCGGGACCTCCCGGATGCCAAGGAGTTCATGGAGACGGTCAAAGAGGACCTGTTCCCGGAGGTGGTCTATGTTTTCACACCGCGCGGCGATGTGAAGGAGCTTCCCCAGGGATCTACGCCCGTGGATTTCGCCTACAGCGTGCATACGGACATCGGCCACCAGTGCGTAGGGGCCAAGGTGAACGGGAGGATCGTGCCGCTCAAACACGTGCTCCGCAACGGCGACAAGATTGAGGTCACCACGCAGTCCGGACATACCCCGAGCCGTGACTGGCTTAAGTTCGTCAAGACGTCAAAAGCCAGGACCAGGATCAAGGCATGGCTCAAGATCGAAGAGCGCCGTCGCAGCATCCATTTGGGAAAGGAATTGCTTGAAAAGGAGTTGCGCAAACACGATCTCAGCCCTTCCAAGGTCTTAAAATCCGAGGAGCTTACGGCTGTCTCGAACGAGTTGTCCCACAATACCATAGATGATCTTCTGGCAGCTATCGGCTACGGGAAGGTGTCGGCCCATATGGTGGCGAACAAACTTGCCCCTGAAAAGCCGCACATTGAACCCATCCCCAAAAAGCCCCCCGTTAAGCACGAAAAACCGTCCGGCGGGGTGATGAAGATCAGCGGTATGGATAACATGCTTATCCACCTTTCCAAGTGTTGCAACCCCGTGCCGGGAGACAAGGTCATCGGTTTTATCACCCGGGGCAGGGGCGTCTCGATCCATACAACGGACTGCTCGAACGTGGGTGATCTGACTTTTGACAAAGAACGGCTCATCGAAGTTTCCTGGGGTGATCTTCAGACTGCCGCCCACGCTGTAAAAATATCGGTACAGACGGAGGACAAGCCGGGCCTCCTTGCGAGCGTATCTTCGATAATAAGCGCCGCGGAGGCAAACATCACGCATGCCGAAGCGATCACCGGTGAAGGAGTGCAGGCCACGCTCAACTTCACCATAGACATTAAAAATGTGGAACATTTGAACAGGATCATTAAAAACATAGAGGCCATAGAAGGGGTGCTTGATGTAAAGAGGGTAAGGACGGGTTAGGAATTGAGATCAGGAGGCACGGTCCCTTGATGCTAATGATGATCACACGTAATGGTTTACTGTACTATAATTTAAAATATATAAAAACAATGCGTTATAGACATAATGTAAATATTATGTGGAGGTATTTGTGACAATAAAAACAGTAATAACCTCTGATGCTCCGCAGGCAATTGGGCCCTATTCTCAGGCAATCGAGGCAGGTGGTTTCGTGTTCCTTTCAGGTCAGATCCCCATAGACCCAAAAACCGGAAACGTGCTCCAGACGGACATAAGAGCTCAGGCCAAACAGGTGCTGGAGAACGCAAAGGCAATCCTCACTGCTTCAGAATGCAGTATGTCGAAGGTAGTTAAGGCAACGATCTATCTTAAGAACATGTCTGATTTCGTCATCGTGAACGAGGTGTATGGCGGATATTTCCCCTCGGACCCACCGGCACGTGCTACAGTCGAAGTTTCCCGGCTTCCGAAGGATGTAGCTGTTGAAATGGATTTTGTCGCTTGGAAAGGGTAGAGAAAGTGATCAGCCTCATTCTGCGTTTCTCTTATAGTTCTCAATAGCGCTGTTTCCTCCGGCAGTCCTACATTCTCATCATTACATATAGTTGCTCTGCCCCCTTGCCAACGCTATGGTTTCCTGGCTGCATAGCATGCATGTTTTCGGTTAAGATTGCTGTATTCTGTTTCCTTTCTTGAATAGCGCTAAATGCCGGTCTGCCCATCGGTGAAGGTCCTTTTCCGGCTTGCATTTATCAGCATATAGCTGTATATTTCACTGAAACTATTGTACAAAATCCCCATGCCCCTTTGGTGAAATTGGGTGAAGGAAATGTTCATGGAAATGTCCCCCTTTGGGAAATGGGGGATAGAGGGGGATTCAATCTGCAATGTCGAATTTTATAGATAGAGTCAAGATCCAGGTAATAGCGGGACACGGCGGACCGGGCTGCGTGAGCTTTCGGCGTGAGGCCTATGTTCCACGCGGCGGGCCGAACGGCGGTAACGGCGGCAAGGGTGGCGACGTGATAATTAAGGCTGACAAACAGCTTGGCACGCTGATCGACCTTAAGTACCAGCAGCAGTATCGCGCCAAGGACGGAGAACGCGGCCGCGGTAAGGACCAGTTCGGCGCTGATGCTGAAGATGTCATTGTTCGCGTGCCGGTTGGTACGATTGTGAATGACGGCGAGACGCGCACCATGATCGTTGACCTTGACAGCGATGGAATGTATTACATCATCGCCAGGGGCGGCAGGGGCGGCAAGGGGAATACCTTTTTCAAGACAGCAACGAACCAGGCGCCCCGCCATGCACAGCCGGGTGAAGAGGGAGAAGAGCAATGGCTGTACCTTGAGCTTAAACTGCTGGCTGATGTGGGGCTCGTGGGATTGCCGAATGCGGGCAAGTCAACGCTTATCTCGCGCATCTCTGCAGCCAAACCCAAGATCGCTGATTATCCATTCACGACATTGTCACCGGTACTTGGTGTTGTCAAGCCCGAGGGCAGGAGAAGTTTTGTGGTTGCCGACATCCCCGGTCTGATCGAGAACGCGCATAAGGGCGCGGGTCTCGGGTTTGAGTTCCTGCGGCACGTGGAGCGGACATCCATACTCCTTCACCTGGTGGACGTATCCGGCCTTGTGCCGGGCGATCCGGTCGAGAACTTCAAAAAGATCAATACCGAGCTCGAGTTGTACAGTGAAGCATTGAAGAAGAAATATATGGCGGTCGCGGCGACCAAGACAGACGCTGCCGATCAGAACATGCTGGATGCACTCAGCGCCTACTGTCGTGAGAACAACTATGCGTTCTTTCCCATCTCGGCCGTGAGCGGCGCCGGCCTTGAGTTCCTGCTCAGATTCATCGCTGACCGCGTTGAACAGGAGCGGGCAGAGCGAGAGCAGGGCGAAGGGGCCGGGGACACGGTGCAAAGCCGGGATGCGACGGTTCGTTGACAGCCTCCGATCCAGTATGGCCGATAGCTTCAAACCGGCATGAAGAGCATGAACCAGACCAGATGAAGAATGATCAGATAAATAGAAAAGCAATCTTCACCCGGTCCCGCAGGATCGTGATCAAGGTGGGGAGCG
>JBGPIG010000233.1:0-3776 GCA_041484745.1 Nitrospirota bacterium
ATCATTCCGTTCATATTGGATGTCCACCAGCTTCCTGAGAATCTCATTCCGATCGATATGCTGACCCTTCTCGAGAAAGAGGAGCATTCCGTGATATGCCTCCGGAGAACCCAATCCGTAGATACACGACACCGAGGCCACGACGATCACGTCGTTCCGTTCGAAGAGCGATGTAGTCGCCGAGTGCCGCATGCGGTCGATCTGCTCGTTGATAGCCGAATCCTTCTCGATATACGTGTCCGTCGTCGGCAGATAGGCCTCCGGCTGGTAGTAGTCGTAGTACGAAACAAAATACTCCACCGCATTCCCGGGAAACAGCTCCTTGAACTCGTTATAGAGCTGGGCAGCAAGTGTCTTGTTATGCGCGATCACGAGCGTGGACTTCTGGACCTTCTCCACCACGTTCGCCATCGTAAAGGTCTTGCCGGAGCCCGTAACGCCGAGGAGCACCTGATGCCGAAGACCCTTGATGATCCCCTCGGAAAGCGTCTCGATCGCCTGCGGCTGGTCGCCCGTTGGTTTATAATCCGACACGATCTTGAATTTCGGCATAAGGGATATTACCCCATAATCAGGCTAAGGTCAATGAAGGGAAAGGCTGATTGAGGCAGAGGACGCAGCGGTTTTACAACAAAATAAAGAGGCACGAGCATCACGCCTGACACACAGGGTCCCGGCAATCAAATGCTTTCTCTCGGACTACCATTTTGTCGGCATGAAGATGTTCCGTATCCTGAGCCACTTCCGCTCCCGCACCGTTATGAGTTCGGGAGCAAAGATAGTTTTCATCTTAATGAGCGACAACCGATCGGCCAGACCGACCAGACGGGTGAAAGAACGACCGATGAGCGGGATACTGCCTGTATGAAACGCGGAGGCGAGATCGACCACGATGACCTTGCCGTCGACGAGCAGGATGTTCGACCGCCGATGGAGATCAAGGTGGACCCATCCTCGTTCGTGCAGCTGGTCGACAACCTGCTCGAACTGATGGATCACACCGGGCGCGATCTCCCCCCGTTCCAGGCGGCCCAAGTCCCTCCCTTCGAGATACTCGACGGCCAGCGAAAAGGGTGAAAGACGCTTGAACCTCGACGGGAGGCCGTCAATGCCGGCGAGCGCCGAGTATGCCCGTACCTCGCGGCCGATAACCGTGCGCCCGATGAAATTGCGTTCCCAGAAGCCTTTTTTCGAGAAGTCCTTGACCACAATACGGCCGTTGACCGTCCGCGCAATAAACACGTCGGCCTTGAAGAGCCGTCCTTTGATGATGACGTTCTCAAGGTTAGTAAGAGCCTCATCGTATGTAAGATCCACATTCGTCGTCATTTGTTTTTCCTGAGAAGAAAATCAAGGAATGTCTGGCAGAGAAGAGAAAGGGTCTTGCCCTTGAGCAGTATGATGGAAAAGCTCCGTTCGAGCGATATCCCCTTGAGGCGGAGGGCGGACAAGCGCCCTGTTTCAATGTCATCCTGGAGCGCCCGGATGGAGACGATAGAAACGCCGAGACCGGCCTTCACCGACTGACGGACCGCATCACTGCTTCCCATGACCGCCACCGCGTTCAGGTCTGAGAGAGAAACTCCCGAGTTCTCCAGCCGCTCTTCCATAATTCGCCTTGTACCGGAGCCCTTCTCGCGCAGGATAAACGGCTCCCCCCTCAGTGCATCGACCGAGATGCTCTTCTTCCGCGACCAGGGATGCTTCGCGGGGACCGCGACAACGAGCTCGTCCTTAAGGAATGAGTGCGTGATGAGATGCGGATCAGTCACCCGCGCACCCACCACCCCGATGCACAGGTCGCTGTTCCGTACAGCATCAGTCACCTTCCCGGTGTCATCAATAAAGAGCTGGATGGATGCCGATGGATATTTGTTTTTGAACGAACCGATGAAGGACGGGAGAATATATGCCCCGGGGATAGTACTGCCGCCGATCTTCAGGACCCCTCCCACGTACCCGGAAAGCCCTTCGATCTCTCGCTGCGCGTGATCGCGAAGTGCAAGGAGCTTCTGTCCGTGGTGGAAGAGGACTTCGCCCGCTTCTGTGGGCACGATGCGTTTGCCGAGCCGGTCAAGTAGTTTCACGCCGAGCCCTGCCTCCAGGTTTTTGATATGGCCGCTGACGGTGGGTTGGGTCAGGTACAGCGCCTCCGCCGCCCGGGAGAAGCTACGAAGCCTGATGAGGGTGCAGAATATCTCGATCTGGTGAAGGTCCATAGGGAGAAGCAAACTCCAAATCCCAAAAAACAAATCCCAAATAATATCCAATTTTCAAATTACAATTTCTGAAACGTTTGAACTTTGGATCTTGATAATTGGAATTTATTTGCGATTTGGTGCTTGCTATTTGTGTTTGTGATTCGCCTCGTAATCCCGCAGAAACTGGGTCAGGAGCCGCATGCCGATGCCCGTGGCGCCTTTGGGAGTGTACGGCCGGTCCTTCTCGGTCCACGCCGTTGCGGCGATGTCGAGGTGTATCCAGGGAAACTTCTGCACAAATTTTGACAGCAGCGCCGCAGCGGTGATCACACCGCCCTGCCTGCCGCCGGTGTTCTTCATGTCCGCGATGTCGCTTTTGATCTGATCGTAGTACTCTTCCCAGAGCGGCAGCTCCCACACGCGTTCGCCGGTCTTTTCCCCGGCCTCGCGCAT
This sequence comes from Nitrospirota bacterium, assembly GCA_041484745.1. GTDB lineage: Bacteria > Nitrospirota > UBA9217 > UBA9217 > UBA9217 > JALNZF01. The sequence goes on from JBGPIG010000233.1 coordinate 2,655, forward strand.
CTGCTGTTTGAACCTATCGTTCGTGCCGAGCATCCCGGTGGCCTCCTGACCGAGTGCGATCGAGCAGGCGCCGGTCAGCGTGGCAATGTCCACGATCACCGCTGGTTTATATTTGCATGCATACGCGAGCGCGTCGGAGAGAATGAGTCTGCCCTCCGCGTCGGTGTTGAGGATCTCGATGGTCTGGCCGGAGAGGGTCCGGAGGACATCACCCGGCTTGTACGCGCCGCCGCCCGGCATGTTCTCCGCGGCCGGGAGCAAACCGACGATGTTCAGCGGGAGCTTGAGCGCCGCAGCCGTGCGCATTGCCCCTAGTACCGCGGCCCCGCCGGACATATCGTCCTTCATCTTGTTCATATTCTCCGCGGGTTTGATCGAGATGCCGCCGGAGTCGAAGGTAATGGTTTTGCCCACGAGGGCGATGAACGGTCTTTTCCCGCCGCGACGGTATTCAAGAACGATGAACTTCGGCGGCTGCGCACTCCCCGATGCCACCGCGAGGAGGCCGCCCATCCCGAGTTTCTCCATATGGTTCCGCTCAAGCACCCGGACCTTGAGACCGAACCGCCGTGCGATCTCTTTGGCCTTTGCAGCGATGATCGTCGGGGTCATATCGACCGGGGGATGGTTTACCATGTCACGCGCCATAACGGTCGACTCAGCGATCGCCTCCCCGATTTTCACACCCTTCTGCATGGCCTTGACTTCGGAGGCGACTTCCGTCAGGATGGTTATGGTCCGGATGTCTTTTTTGAGGCCATTTTCTTCCTTGGTTTTGTATTTTAGAAAGCGATAGAGACCGAGGACGCTCCCCTCGGTCAGCGCCTGAGCAATTGTCTCCGCATCCAGACCAAGCCCGTCGGTCACAATCTTGATATCTCGCGCACCGGCAGTCCTCAGATACTGAGCCGCCTTGCCCGCAGCCTGCCGCAAGCGGTTCTGCGTAAAATCACTCCTTTTGCCGAGGCCGGCGAGGACCAGACGATCTGCCGCTATCCGCCCCTCGGGATAGACGAGGTGGACCGCGCCCGGCTTGGGCGTGAACTCGCCCCGTTTGATGAGACGCGTGATCATGCCGCCGAGTGCCTTATCCAGCCGTCCGGCAATCGTTCCGGGTTTCCC
>JBGPIG010000234.1:0-3728 GCA_041484745.1 Nitrospirota bacterium
AAATTCCCCTACCCGCTCGTCAAACAGGTCCTCGGCGAAATCATCCCCTTCGACGTGCTCAAGGACCTCGCGGGCAAGGACAGCCTGAACATGACGATGCTCGCCCTCAACCTGAGCAAGTACATCAACGGCGTGGCGAAGAAGCACGGCGAGGTGTCGCAGCACATGTTCCCCGGATATCACATCCACTCTATTACGAACGGCGTTCACACCTTCACCTGGACCTGCAAAGACATGGCGAACCTCTTCGATAAATATATCCCCGGCTGGGCAAATGAGCCGGAGCTCTTTGTCCGGTCCGGAAACATCCCTGAGTTGGAGATGTGGGAAGCGCACCGCGAAGCGAAAAGAAAGCTGCTGACCTATGTCGGGGAGGCAACGGGCGTGGTGATGGATTCGAATATTCTCACCCTCGGCTTTGCACGCAGGGCAACGGCGTATAAACGGCCGCATCTCCTCTTTCATGATATCGACCGGTTGCTGAAAATATGCGAAACAAAGGGCCCACTCCAGATCATCTATGCGGGCAAGGCGCACCCCCACGACGACAACGGGAAACGGCTGATCCAGGGCATCTACGATTATCGCGACAAGCTCAAGGGGAAAATCACCATCGCTTTTCTCCCGGGCTACGACATGGATATTGCGCTCAAGCTCGTCTCGGGCGTGGACGTGTGGCTCAACACACCGCTCCGACCACTTGAGGCGTCGGGTACGAGCGGTATGAAGGCCGCTCACAACGGCGTGGTGAATTTCAGCGTGCTTGACGGATGGTGGATCGAGGGGCACATCGAGGGCTACACCGGCTGGTCCATCGGCGCAATGCCGACTGAGACCGCGCAGCCCAGCATATCGGATGCCGAGGACGCCACAGATCTCTACAGCAAACTTGAGAACCTGGTCATGCCCAGGTACTACAATCCCGATAAAAGCACCTGGAGCCGCATGATGAAGAATGCGGTGAGCAAAAACGCTTACTATTTCAACAGCCACCGCATGATGAGAAGGTATGTGACAGAAGCGTATATCAGATAGAATTCGGGAGAGCATCCGCGCTCAGACCCACGGCCATTGTTTCAGGGGCTGCCGCATCTTCAAGATTGTCACGCCCTTTTCTCGCGAGAAGAATTACACCCTATGAAAAAACCCTATCCCGTAGCATCTGCAATAGAGCATTTCAATTCCCATAGACGGGAATACCTGAACGACCTGAAAAATCTCGTCCGTATCCCGAGCATCAGCTTTCCCGGATTCGACGCCGGGACAGTCAGCCTCTGCGCGGACGCCGTTGCAAGACTCCTCATTACGAGCGGCCTTGCGGATGTCAGTATCCTGAAGATGGGCGACGGCCATCCCTCGGTGTTCGGCCAATGGACGAACGCGCCGGGCAAACCCACCCTCCTCCTGTACGCTCATCACGACGTCCAGCCGACGGGCGGAGAGGGCCTGTGGACGACCCCGCCGTTCGAGCCGACAGAGCGGAACGGCAGGCTCTACGGCCGCGGCGTCTCTGACGACAAGGCAGGCGTGGTGATGCACGCCGCCGCGATACGGTCATGCCTCGAGTCCGCCGGCGGCCTGCCCGTCAATGTCAAGGTCCTTATCGAAGGCGAAGAAGAGGTGGGCTCGACGACCTTGCCCGAGCTCTTCGTCCGCCATCGCGATCTTTTTTCCGCTGATCTGGTCCTGATCGCGGACAGCGAAAACTTCGACAGCGGCATCCCCTCGCTCACCGCATCGCTCCGGGGCATCGTGACCGTGAACGTGGAGGTCCGGGCGCTCGCATCGAGTGTGCATTCGGGGACCTGGGGCGGACCGCTGCCGGACCCCGTGCTGGCACTCGCAAAGATTCTCGCAAGTCTGGTGGATGACCAGGGTAGACCGGCCATCCCCGGACTGGCCAACAAGGTACGCCCTCTGTCTCCGGCAGAAAAAGCCGCGCTCCGTGATCTTCCCTTTGATGAGTCTGTGTTCCGAAAGCAAGCGACGCTGCTGGATGGAGCGCAGATCATCGGCGGCGACGGCACGACCTATGAAAAAATGTGGTCCCGGCCCTCCCTTTCCGTGAATGCGATCGAAGCGAGCAGCCGCAAGCAGGCGGCGAACATCATCAATGGCAGGGCGTGGGCGCGCGTCGGCATCCGCATTGTTCCCGACATGGACCCGGAAGAAACGCTGGCAATGCTCAAGGACCATATGTTGAAACATGCCCCCTGGGGCGTACAGGTGAAGATCGATCCTGAGACGCCATCACCGTGGTGGCGGACCGATACGCAGGGACCGGCGTTCGAAGCTGCGCTGCGCGCGCTCGAGAAGGGATATGGCAAAAAACCCGCGGTCACGGGCGCCGGTGGATCGATCCCCTTTGTCCGGAGCATCACGGAGGCGCTCGGCGGTGTGCCTGCCCTGCTTTTCGGGGTCGGGGATCCATACACCGCAGCGCACTCGGAAAACGAGAGCCTCTTGATCTCAGATTGGGAAAAGGGCTGCCGGAGTCTCATCCATCTGTTCGCGGAGCTGTCTGAACAAACAAAATGACAAACAGAATGGTTGACATTGGGGCCTATCCATGATTTAATCTACAGGACAGTTTGAAGGGTATTGGGAGGGAAGAAGTGCATGTCTGAGAAAAAACCGGTCCTCATTATCTGCCATTCTGCCGCGGGCCAGATGTACCTCGGCGTTTTTCTGAACCGTATCTGGTATGCCCCCGTCCTGGCAAGGACCCCGGAGGAGGGTATCCTGCTCGCACAGCAGACGCTGTTCTCACTCATCATCTTGGATGGTGACGTGTCGGAACCCGAGTTGCGGTCCGAGATCACCCTGCTCAGGACCAACCACTTGCTTAAAGACCAGCCGCTGCTTGTCTTTATAGCAAGCAGCAACGCATCGATGAGCGAGTCACTCCTGGCTCAGGGATGTACGGCGATTCTGACCAAGCCGCTGGATCTGTCGATGGTCTATGGCCTGCTCGCGCGGCTGAGCGGACAACCGAGGACCACTCCCCGCATTCCCGTAAAGATCCGCGTTGAAATAGAGGAAGGCTCTCCGGAAAAGGTCCTCACCTGCGTCAACCTTTCAGAGGGCGGGGTCTACCTGCGGACATTAGAGCCGCTGCCGGAGGGCTCGTTTCTCCATATCAAATTCAAGCTCCCCCTCGACAGCGAGACGATCAACCTCGCAGCAGAAGTTGTTCGCACATTTCCGCTCGGCACTCAGCTTGAAGTTGAACCGGGAATGGGTCTTCGTTTTATTGACATCTCTGAGAACACCCTCCTGCGGATCAGGAACTTTGTTCAGTGGGAAATGACGGGTGATCTGGAATGGAAATCGACCATCTGATGCTCCCCTTGAATTGCGCGGTGATGGATTGCTTCATCCACCCGTTGACCTGTTGAGAAAGACACAACTTCCCCTTGGACTCCCCTTCGTACGGAATACCCATGCAACCATTCATCCCCGGATCCCGAACGCGCCGAAACGTTACAGGGCAAGTGCTTTTTCATCTATCTTGACCTGCGTTCTGTTCTGTATTTCTCTGACAAATACCGTGATCGCGTCCCGTTGCTTGCCTGCGAGATATGTTTGTCTGAAACTCTCTTTGTTCTTCTCAAAATCTCCGGGCTTTGCTTTGGGATTCTGCTGCTGATAGGCAGCCGCGAGTTCGGGTCCCGTCACCATAACCCCGTCCCGCACAAGCCGTTCCAGTTTCTGCCTGAGCAAATATT
>JBGPIG010000235.1:0-3652 GCA_041484745.1 Nitrospirota bacterium
GGTATCAACCTGCAGATCATCCTTGGAAGAGACTAAGAAGAGCATCGGAGCAACTTCCCATTGCTTCCTAAAAGCGGACATTTCTATCTTGGTAAGAGTAGGACATTTCTATTTTGGGTTGACATGAACACTTGGTTCTGTTGCAACCCATCTCTATCTATGGTAGATTGAGTTGCTTTCGTTCGTATGGCACTTCAGCGGATTGCAGGGTCTTCCGCAGATATGTTGAGTCATGCCTCAGCTTCTTTTCTTAGACTGGTGGATAAGTTCCGTCTCATGAACGACCATGAAATGAAAGATATGCTCATCGAGTACATGGGCAAGGGGTTTCTTGAGAATATCATCTCCTTGTTCAAACAGGACAATTCCCTCTACCGGTTCATCCCCGATATGCTGGGTGATGAGAACCTCAGGGTGCGGCTTGGCGCTACGGCGCTGGTGGAGGAGCTTGTCGGCAATTGCCGGGAGGAGATCGCGGCAGCGGTCCCGGGGATCATCGACCTTCTGAAGCATGAGAACCCCACGATCCGGGGGGATGCCGCTTCCGTGCTCGGGACCATACGGGACCTGTCGGCGGTTGATGCGCTGCGGGTGTGCCTCAATGACGGACACCCGGGCGTGCGCGAGGTCGCCCGCGATGCGCTTTCTGGAATGGACCGCTGAAAACAGCAAAGGCGCGCTCGGGTGAGCGCGCCTTTTTTGGCTTACAAGATGGTGGCGTATTACCAGCCGAGATTGAGGGTCAAGAGTTGTCTCTTGTCCTTGTCCTGGCCCGCATAGGCGCCGATCTCTTCGGTGTACATGGCGTAGGAAACGGTGATGAACAGCAGCCGGAGGTCAAAGCCAAAGGTCGGTGAGCTTTCATACATCCCGGCCCGTAAGGCCAGTTCAGCCGGCCATATGTCAAACAGTTGCAGTTCAGCTCCGTATCGCAGCCTCTTGGCCACGTCCTTGTCCTGCTTGTAATTGTTCAGAACATCGATATAGTCAATGCCCGCGATCAGCGACCGGGACCAGGAGATCGAAGGGTTGATGGAGAGCCCCATATTGACCGACTGCGGTATTTTCCCGGCACTGCCGAAATTCAGATCGCCGATATTCATGACGGAAGCGCCGAAGGATGGTTTGAGTTTTGAGTCATTCGCAAATTTCCAGATAAGACCGGCGTCAAAACCGAATGCTTCTCCGCTCTTTCTCAGATCGTCCTTGATATAATCACCGAGGGTATCCTGCTTTTCAACAAGTTCCAGGGCCGTGAAATTGTGGACCAATGACTCGCGATGCAGGGACTTGACGGAAAGTCCGGCAAAGAGGTTATCCGTTACACCATAGCTGACACCGCCCAGCGCCCCATACACGGCATCGGCATTCACCTCTAAAAAACCGTCGGCCCCGAAACCCTGATGGGTCATCGCATCGAGCCGTCCGTTCACGACACCACCGACACCGAAGGCCCACCGGTCATAGCTTTTGCCGACCGAGGTAAAGTCGGCGGCCCGCATATGGATGTTGGTGCCCCGGTATTTCGCGAGGACGTCATTCACCGCACGGAGCTGGTCGTCGTTGGTGTTCCCATCATGGTTGAGGTCTCCGGTATCAAATGCCTTCTGCATATCGTCCAAAAATGCCTTCGACTTATTGCCGTATTCAACGCTGAGATTGAGAAGATTGACCTCCCATCCCTTGTCCTGGGGAATATTGATCAGGCCGGCGGGGTTGTAGAACAATGAATCGACCCTTCCGCCGATCGCCGTGTAGGCGCCGCCCATACCCATTGCCCGGGTGGATTTATAGATATACGGGTATTCCCGCATGGTGGGCTGCTGAGCAACAACGTCAACCGGCGATATGAATAACATGGCGCCTAAGAGAAGTCCGTACCATTTCATTGCTCTTCCCGACATATCCAAGTCCTCCTCGTAAAATTACTTCAAATTGGTTTGAATATAATTGGCGATAGCCTGAGAATCGCAGGGAGTTGCGCATGCCTGACTGCACGCCTGATATTGTGTCGTCTGTGTCGTCGAGCAGCCGCAGCACGCCTGATTTTTAATATCCTGAATCGCCGTCTGCACATCCGATGCCTGTGTCCCTGTGAGTGAGGTGCTCAACGAGGTCATTGCTCCCGTTATGGTTGCATCTATTGTCTGTACCAGATCGACGGGTGCGCCTGTTGCGCTTTCGAGGGGACAGGGCCACGAGCGAGTCGGATCGAGCGAATCATGACAGATGTCCGCCGTTGTCGTGGCGGTTACCCAGATGCCCGTCCCCTTTGGTTGGAACAGGAGTTTATTGAATTGATTGGGAGTATCGCATGTTGCATGCGGACCCGTGCCTGATACCGCAATGATCAGGCCTCGATAAGTCCCACTGTAGGAATACGTTCCACCGCTGTTCAGGATGGTGATCGGAGAGAAGTCCCCGACCGTTGTGACGCCGGCCGTGCATGGCTGGGAAGCGCTGGTAAGGAGCGCGCAAGCAGTGGCATCGGCATCATCCGGTACGCCGTTGTTGTTATAGTCGCAGGACGTGTCCATTTGCAGTGTTCCATTCACGATACTAAAGCTGTCGGGTAAAACAAGCTTGATGAGCGAAAGGCTTTTTGCCGCGTCAACCAGGCTTATATAGAACTGCGCATCCTTATAGTTTTCCGATGTCGCGGAAATCTGGTTATACTCGGTTACCGCCGCATCCATGTCCGCAAGCGTGGTCCCGGTTGCCTTGCTCACGAGCGCGGTCATATAAACGCTGAGGTCGCTCTGCGTATTGGTCGAGCCGCTGATAATGCCTGTCTCGCTGAAGTTGTTGATCACGTCTTTGACGTCGAACCCGGCTTTGCCGAAGTAGGCGGCGCCTTTCTGCATGGGACTGGCGCATGATGATAACAGCACTGCGTCGTAATTGCCTTTATCGAGGTTCATCGTCACCTCGTGACGGCATGCTTCACTCGAGCTTTTATTGCTGCAGCCCACAAAAAGCATTGAGACGCTTGCGGCGAGAAGTAGATAGGTGATCAGCTTGTTCATAACGTCCTCCTCATCTGATAGGTAGTGAAGAATTGTCCGGGGGTCTGAAGGTAGCGTAATTCTCTTTAGGCTGAAATATAATAGATCATACCATATATCGAGTCAAGTGAATAGTAACCATTCGCTCCCCTCATTTTTCGTTCATCCATTCTTATCGGAAGTCCCTGCGAGATTCTTTAGCTCAGGGTGCAGATATACTCCCATTTCCTTAAGAAATGGGCTATGAGGACGCCGGACAGGAAGAGCGTGCCCGTTATGCCGATAAGCGTGAAGAAGAAATAAACAGCTTTGGTAAGTCGAGGCTGGTCGCCCGGCCGGATGGAATGGAAATAGACCAATACGCTGAAGCCCAGGCCGAGCAAAAAACTGATCGTTTCAATCATAGACTGAATTGTAACCAATACCCGCAGCGCTGTCAACTCCGTTGTTCCGCCGGACTGCCATGATTTTTTATTTGACAGTGCGCCGACTCTCAATTAATATTCAACTAGCGTCATTAGTGTCCCAATGTTAGTAACGTAAAATCAGTTGGTTATCTTCATCAGTTTCTGTTTCATCATAGTCGATATTCGAAAGAGCCTGTGAAATGGGTGTTTTCTCGAATAATGTCACACTTAAAATCTGTA
>JBGPIG010000236.1:0-3648 GCA_041484745.1 Nitrospirota bacterium
ACGTGATGACCTCTCCGTTGTTAAAGCCGATATAGATTTGATAGACACACCGATTTAGCAATAAATCTTCCAGCCGCGGCCCCAGCTGCGGCAGTATTTTATCGACAACGCTTTCGTATCTTTCTCTCGTGAATGTTGTCTCCCGCAGCGACTGGTCGCCCTTGATGCTGATATGCAGGTCCTTTCCTTTGACGCCGGTGATATCAACCAGTTTTTCCTTCAGCGTGAGATCTTCGATCCGTTTCGCAATGATCCGGTTGATCTTACGGGCGATGGCGCCGTCGGCCTTGACCAATGCCCTAAATGCGTTTTTGTCAACACAAAGGAGGTTGCAGTCAGTCAGGGCAACAACCGAGGCCGTTCGTTTGTCATTCGACAGAACCGCCATCTCACCGAAATACTCTCCCGGTCCGAGCGTGGCAATTTCCTCTTGAGAGGTAAATTTCTGGATGAGGATGGAGACACGGCCTGATTCGATAAAATAAATAAAATCAGCCACGTCCCCTTCGGCAAATATCTGCTCCCCCTCTCTGCACTCACGTTTGATAGCCAACGTTTTGATCCTGTCGAAATCCGCGCTCGTGAATTCTTTATATGCCGATTTTGTATAGGACGCCACCGGTTCCCCCTCTGCTCCTACAATGAGAAATTACTGGTGCGCTCATTTCAATTGTTCCGGCTTCAAGATGCGGTATTCGAGGAACCCTTCTTCAGCCTTGACCTTCTTATAGAAATCACAATCTGCGCATACCGTATCCTTGTTTACATTACTTCCTTTGGCCTCACCGTCGCAGAGCGTACCGGCGATCGCCCAGCATATCCGTCCCCCGTTTTGTCCGTTGTTTAAACCATGCGCTTCAGCATCAACCGCAGCGGGACAAATCCCACGCTCCTGTATCTTAGTACCACCCGTTTCCCTGCCGCAGTGAAAGTATTCCCAACAGTTCTGACGTGTCATTGGTTCCCTCCCCGGTCCTCATGATACAGTGTTGGTTGTTGGTTTCGTTTTTGCCCTGATAAAGCCAGCTCCAGCTGGCTCACATGTTCAGCAGCGTGGCATGCCTCAACACATTCGTGGCAGCATTTCTGATACCCGAAAAATTCCGCGCGTTCTGGATCGCCATAGCCGTGTACGTTGTCAGTGAGTTAAGCGATTTCAGATCGTCGATCGTGAAGAGCCGGTCTGAATTGCAAAGGCTCATGTTCATGACACCCACCTGTTTTTCGGCGTATTTGAGAGGTACGCACATCATGGACTGGATCTTGATTTCTCCAGCCTTGTACCTGCGGTCGATCGCGACATTATTCACCAGCTCCGCCAGACCGCTCTTCAGCACATCGCCGGCAATTCCCTCGCCGGCCGCAAACGTAAGTTTTTTGTCGGACTCAGTGCCGAAGGCGGCGCTGATCGAGAGGGTGTTGGTTTTATCATCGTACAGCATGATCGAACCATTATCAGCTTTGATGATGCTCTTTGCCTCGTTCAGAACAAGCTGACAAGTCTGATCAACGTCACAGAGAACATGCATCATATCGGTCCTGGCGTCCTTGAGCCCAGTCAAGTTCTCGTTCAGCCTTCGGATCCGCTGGCTCATGGTCTCCAGGATCTTGAACACCAGGGTCGGGTCCCGGCTGATCGTGGTGAAAAGCTTCTTCTTATCGATGCTCAACACCCGCGCCTCACCAAGGGCAGTGGCCGATGCCGAGCGGGGCAGTTTGTCGAACAGCGCCATCTCTCCGAACATATTTCCGCTTTCAAGCGTGGCGAGCAACGTTTCTCCTGACTGGGATTGCTTGGTGATCTTCACCTTGCCGGACTGTATGACATACATCGCCTCGCCTTTCTCCCCCTCCTTGCAGATCACCTCGCCGTTCGTATAGACCTTCCCAAGCTCTCCGTCCCTCATAATTGCCTCCTGCTCAGACTTTTAAACACACCTTCCCACATATCAATATGCATCCTTACCTTGAGCGATTGAGAGAATATTTTTTTATATCTCTCGTTTCCGGTGAACATATCCCACAGAATGCCGCTCAATATTTTTTCATTATTGACGGAGCCTTGCTCTTTTTTTACGACCTTCAACATCGAGCATGTCAGGAGACTGAACTTTCGGTAGATGCCGATCACCGCATAAAGGGCATGCCCGTAATAATTATCGGTAATGATGCTTTTATAGGTCGGGTAGTACCCGACACGGAAATCCTCCCGGCTTACGCCGTTAAACACCGCGGTCTTCGCAGCGGCCTTGCCCATGAGATAGGCGGCACCCAGACCATCCTTGAACAGCCGGGTGGACCCAGCATCGCCGCACATTACCATCCGGTCGGCGAAGGCCTTCTTCGGCGCGCCGACGTTCATTTTCGGCAAACACCGGCACTCTATTTGATAGCCGGTCTCCTGAGGAAGAACGTCCTTTACCACCGGATTTTTGAGGAAGTTATCTACTGTTTTCGAAGTCACCGCGCTCCCTAAAATGCAGAGTGTCACATAGCCGCCTTTGGGTATCATGGCCGCAAACTTTATATTCGGATCAGGAAGGAGAAATAGATGAATTGAATTCCCGAAATGCTTGGCTACAACATCGTTTCCCATTGCGAGCTCCGCAATGGTTGCCGTGATCACGGGCGGCTCCAAATATCCGAATTTCATGGCTTCAACCAATTTTGGCGCTCCGCTGTTCACCCCAAAGGCCCCCACTACGAGGTCCGCATCCATCAATTCCTGCTTCTGGGAGAAGAGCACCGGGCGTCTGTTCCGGTATTCAATATGGTCGATCATCACCCGCTTGTGAACTGCGCCCTCCTGTATCGCCTGGTCCAGGAGAAAGTGATCGAAGCTTTCCTTGTCAGCGCCGATAAAACCTTTCGGCCCGCCGCCTCGGTACACGGTGGCTATGGTTTTGTCAAGAGCGGGTGTTTCGATAATGACGTCCCCGTAATTCGTGTGGAGACTGTAGGAGTTGATCCCTTTGCGGACCACGGAATCAGGGAGGTTGATGCCTTCGATGGCAAGGGTCTGCAGAAGAAGCTCGGAGATGATGCCGCCACAGCGGTTGCAGCCGGCCGGTCCGGTCTTGGTGAAGTCCTTGGGCTCAAAGATGGTGATGTTCAGGTCCTTCCCCACCATCTTTGCCATCTTGAGCGCAAAAAAACTAAAGAACGAACCCGAGGGGCCACCGCCGATCACCGCAATGTTTGCACCGTCGTCAAGAGCCAGGCTGTCAGCAGCATGATCCTTCATCGGCAATACCCCTCTTCAACAGAATATTGGGCATCAGATAATATGCCCCATCATATCACGGAAAAAAGAAATAATAAATCAAATAATCCCTGCATTTTCCGGACAATCCATACCACCTTAGAAGGCCATGGTCGCACGTGCATACAGGAATCTTTTCGGTTGAATCGATGGGTTATTTTGGTCCGAATCGAAATATTCGAATTCCTGATTCAGCAGGTTTTTTGCACCGACCGTTATGGAACCCAACCGCGAAGGAATCCGATAATTTATCGCCGCATCAATCACCCAGAATTGATCACTGCCTGGATCAAACTGGTTTACATTCAGCTGACGGTTAAAGTGTCCCTTCTGAACCGTATGGGTCGCCTTTAGCGCCGCGCTCCATCCTGATGAATGATAAAAAT
>JBGPIG010000237.1:0-3633 GCA_041484745.1 Nitrospirota bacterium
CGAATTGCCGGACGCGAAGTGGTGAGAGGCGATGTTATTGTGCTATACGAAGGAGACCGTATACCCGCTGACGCGGCCCTCCTTTCCTGCATCAATCTATCGGTTGATGAATCGCTCTTGACCGGTGAATCCATTTCCGTTCGCAAGAGGGCCTGCACGGAGATTCCGGCCATGACACGCCCCGGAGGCGAGGACCGGCCCTTCGTGTTTTCCGGAACGCTTGTGGTCAGCGGGCAAGGGATCGCAACGGTACAAGCAACCGGCGGTGGCACCGAGATCGGCAAGATCGGGAAAGCGCTTCAGAGCCTCGAAATCGAAGAGACGCCGCTCCAGAAGGAAACCGGAAAGATTGTCCGCAACCTGGCATATGTCGGACTCTTCACGTGTGCGCTCGTGGTCATCACCTACGGGCTGACGAGAGGAAATTGGTTGAACGGCTTTCTCGCCGGCATCACGCTCGCCATGGCGTTGCTCCCCGAAGAGTTTCCGGTGGTTCTTACCGTATTCCTCGCGCTGGGGGCATGGCGGATCTCACAAAAGAGGGTTTTGACCCGGCGCGTGCCGGCTGTGGAGACCCTGGGATCGGCCACGGTACTGTGTGTGGACAAGACGGGCACGCTCACGCAAAACCGCATGTCGGTCAGTGCCATCTACGCTGAAAACGAATTTTACCTGGTGGATCCCCGGCAGAGACGGGACATCCCGGAACAATTCCACAAGATCGTGGAATTCGGCATCCTGGCGAGCAAGAAGGACCCGTTCGACCCGATGGAGAAGGCATTCAAGGAACTGGGCATCCAGTATCTTGCCTCGACCGAGCATATCCATGATGACTGGACTCTGGTGCATGAATACCCCCTGTCGAATAATCTGACAGCGCTTTCTCATGTCTGGAGATCACCGAAGGGAAATGAATACGTGATTGCCGCGAAAGGATCGCCTGAGGCGATTGCGGATCTGTGCCATTTCACCGAACCGCTGAGGCAGGCTCTTTTGAAAAACATCGAGATTCTCGCGAATGACGGTCTGCGCATCCTTGGCGTTGCAAAGTCCAGCTTTACGATTACCGACCTGCCGGGGAAACAGCACGATTTCACTTTCGAGTTCCTGGGTCTCGTCGGATTAGCCGACCCTGTGCGGCCAGGCGTTCCGGAGGCAGTCAAGGAATGCTATACGGCCGGGATCAGGGTGGTGATGATCACGGGCGACTATCCGGGTACGGCTTCGAATATCGCGGGCCAGATCGGGCTGCGACCTCTGGACCAGGTGATCACCGGACCGGAGCTGGACACCATGGACCAGGCTGAACTCCTGCGTCGGATCAAGTCCGTGAATGTCTTTGCCCGCGTCGTACCAGAGCAGAAATTGAGAATTGTGAGCGCCCTCAAGGAAATCGGTGAGGTTGTTGCCATGACCGGTGAGGGGGTGAACGACGCGCCGGCGCTCAAGGCCGCACACATAGGCATCGCCATGGGTGCACGGGGCACGGATGTGGCTCGCGAAGCCTCTTCCCTTGTTCTTTTGGATGACGATTTCAGTTCCATTGTCCAGGCCGTGCGCATGGGCCGCCGCATCTTCGATAATCTGAGAAAGGCCGTTGCTTATATCTTTGCCGTGCATGTTCCGATTGCGGGAATGTCCCTCATACCCGTGTTGTTCAAGTGGCCGCTCGTGCTCCTGCCCGTACATATTGTGTTCCTTGAATTGATTATAGACCCGGCCTGCTCAGTTGTGTTCGAGGCCGAGCCCGAGGAAAAGGACGTGATGACCCGACCGCCGCGCAAACCGGACGCGCCGCTGTTCGGAAAGCGGACCGTCGGAATCAGTCTGCTGCAAGGACTCAGCGTGCTCGTCATTCTTCTCGGCGTGTATGTCATATCGTACCGGAGCGGCCAGACCGAAGATGAAGTGCGGGCGCTGACTTTCACGACACTGATCATCGCCAACCTCGGTCTTATCTTCGTGAACCGGTCCTGGTCGCGCACCATCCTGGCCACGCTGCGTTCTCCGAATACGGCGCTCTGGTGGGTCGCCGGCGGCGCGGTCCTGTTCCTCGGTCTGGTGTTGTACGTTCCGTTCCTTCGGGACCTGTTCCGGTTCTCGTTCCTCCATCCTGTTGATATTATCATCTGTTTTGCCGCCGGTGTTGTGAGTATCTTGTGGTTCGAGGTGCTGAAGATGGTGAACCGGCGAAGGCCGGAGGCGATCCCGTAATCCAAAGGAGGCGGCCGGTTTTCAGGCGAACTGTTCCGACGGACCGGCGAAATAATAGTTATGTTCTTCATTGCTGCCAAAGTGCTGCAAGCTCTGGTCTTACCGCCGTCAAGTCTCTTGATACTCATGGCAATCGGCTTTTTGATCGTCAAGGGCAGGCGCTTTCCGGGTATCCTCTTCATCTCCACCGGTTTTCTGCTCCTGTACGGCTTGAGCATTCATCCGGCGAGCAACGCGTTGCTCGCCCCGCTCGAGGCCAGTTCCCCGCCGTTCAAGGATGGGGCGGCCCATGCCCATGCCATCGTGGTGCTCACCGCAGGGGTCCGGGATCTTTCCTGGACAGGTTTTGGACCTGAACCTGAACCTTCCGAGACTTCACTCGAACGACTCGTGAAGGGCGTGACGCTTTACCGGACCCTTCATCTCCCCGTCGTTATTGCGGGAGGGAGCGGTTCTCCGATCGAGACCGCGCTCCGTGAGGCCGATGCCATGGCGCACACCGCATCGACCCTCGGTGTCCCGGACACAGACATCGTTATAGAAAACAGGTCCCGAAATACGGTGGAAAGCGCGCGGGCGGTGAAGGACATGCTCAGGGGGAACCGTATCCTCCTGGTGACCTCGGCATTTCATATGAAACGATCTGTTGCAATGTTCAAAAAGCAGGGTTTTGACGTGATTCCCGCCCCGGTAGGATATCGGAGCGAGTATAAACCGATGTCGTTTTATACCTTTATTCCCAGCGCCGGTAATCTTGCGAATTCATCGGCTGCTCTGTCGGAGTATGCGAGTTTGTTCTGGTATGGGATGATCGGGGATCTCTAGCGGAACGCCGGTCGAGTTGTCGGCGCTGTACTGCAAACGAGCGGAATGATGAGGGGCAAGCCACGAGACGTGGGACGATCGCCGAACGTTAAAGAACGTGAACCTTGAACTTCTCATGAAGCTTTCCGCTGACCCGCAGAGTTGCCATGTCAGCCGGCCTCGTTACTCGATAAAGGTTACCCGGTTGATCTCTTTCAAAGTCGTATCGCCGGCAAAAACCTTGGAGATTGCGGACTGGCGGAGGGTGGTCATACCTTCCGCGATGGCGGCTTTGCGGATCTCGGAAGAAGGGCGTTTTTCCAGGATCATCTCCCTGACGTGGTCGGAGAGGTCGAGGAATTCCGTGATGGCCTTCCTGCCCCGGAAGCCGGTGTAGTTGCATTCCTTGCATCCTCTGGCATCGTAGCACGAGTGGTCCTTGTATTGTTCATAATCCAGGGCCGACTCCTCGAGCTCTTTTCGCGACAGCTTGACCGGCTTTTTGCACTGGGTACAGAGGATCCTCACGAGCCGCTGTGCCAGGATGCAGTTGAGCGACGAGACGAAATTGTAGGGCTCGATGCCCATGTTCAGGAACCGGCCGAGCACGTCGAA
>JBGPIG010000238.1:0-3620 GCA_041484745.1 Nitrospirota bacterium
ATGCTGGAAAAACGTTCTGCAGGTGACAATGTGGCATCGTATTGTATGAAGTGCAAGCTGGCCCTCGACCATACTGTTGTGGCCATGGAAGGGACGGCGGTCGTCAAGGTAAAATGCAGGACCTGCGGCAGTTCGCACAAGTTCAGGGACCCCGCTGAAGTAAAAAAGCCCCGGACGCCGAGAAAAAAAGAAGATTCGGTGAAGACGGCGGAAACGCTTTGGGAAGTCTCCCTTGCGGAGACAAAAGGAAAAGAGCGCGTCTACGACATGTCGGGCAAGTACCGGATCGGCGATGTTGTTCTCCACACTACCTTCGGCAAGGGTGTTGTGCGGAAACTCTATCTCAACAAATGTGATATGCTTTTCAAGGATAAAGAGCGGCTGATGTGCTCGGCAAACCAGTAATTATGATCATTACCACTGAGGCACAGAGACACGGAGACGGCAAATCCCAATAAATTTTTCCTTTTCAAATGGTAATTCTTTTGGATTTATGAATCGGGAAATTTGGTGCGTGCCCGTTATATTTTTTCTCCCTGTCTCCGTGCCTCCGTGGTCATCCCTCCCCTGTCATGAGCAAAACCAAAATCCTCATCACCTGCCCCAAGGGCATTCCCCCTTTTCTGAAACAAGAACTTCTTGCATTGGGTTTCCCGGTGTTGTCCGAGCAGATCGCGGGCGTCGAGACCGAAGGGACGCTTGACGACGCGCTTCGGATGAACCTGTTCCTCCGCACCGGTCACCGCGTGCTGGTTGTTCTCAAAGAATTTCAAGCGACCAATGCCGAGGTCCTCTACCGGGAGCTTTCCCGCATTGCCTGGGAGGAGCACATCCCCGAAGACGGCTATCTCTGCATCACCTCGAGCGTGGATAACCCGAGCATCAGGGATTCGCGCTTCGCGAGTTTAAAATGCAAGGACGCGATCGTGGACCGGATCAAAGCAAAGCGCGGCAGGCGGCCTGACTCCGGTCCCGAGCGGAACCGGTCCGTGGCGCATCTCTACTGGAAGGATGCGCAATGCACGGTGTACCTCGATACGTCGGGAGAGACGCTCTCGCGGCGCGGATACAGGAAAATCCCGCTCGGGGCGCCCATGCAGGAGACGCTCGCGGCAGCGGTCGTGCTCGCTACGGGCTGGGACGGCGCCGCGAACTTCATTAATCCCATGTGCGGCAGCGGTACGCTTGCCATCGAGGCCGCACTCCTCGGCCTGACCCGTGCTCCGGGCCTCTTGCGGAACAACTTCGGATTCATGCACCTTATAGGGTACAAGGAAGCGCTCTGGAACGAGCTGCGTGAAAAGGCAAAGAAGGACGCGAAGAAAGCCCTCTCCGGAAAGGTCATCGCCACGGACAGCAACCCCGCCGCGGTGGAGGCGGCAAAGAAGAACGCGGCCACGGCGGGCGTGGAGCACCTCATCGAGTTCAGTGTGAGCGATTTCTCCGACACCCCGTTGCCCGAAGAGGGCGGTGTCATTGTTCTGAACCCCGAATACGGCGAGCGGATGGGGGAGATGGCGCAGCTCGAGGTCACCTACAAGGGAATCGGCGATTATTTCAAACAGAAGTGCGGGGGATATACGGGGTACGTGTTCACCGGAAGTCCCGCGCTTGCCAAGAAAGTAAGCCTGAAGCCGAAGAGGAGCATTCAATTTTTTAACAGCGGAATCGAGTGCAGACTGCTGGAATACGAGCTCTATGACGGAAGCAGGAAAGTAAAGAAACCGAAAACCGCTGCGGAAGCGCAATCACCGGGTGAGCACTAAGCGGGAAGACCATATGAGGTTCGCCGGGACGGAGCTATAACCACGCTACTTCTTATGGACGCACTGGGTATACCAACTTCATGTCTTTAGCTTGGAAGGACCCATCGCCCAACTTGCCCGTCTCAAGTTCAAATTCAAATATTATGTTCCTGCTCGGCAGTTCCGACTGCGATACTTGACGAGGGAGCATCTCCTCGTGGAAAAACGCAACGGAGTATTCCTCTTTTTTCGAGTCCTGGCTTAGTTCGCACATGGACGGGCTTATGGTCCTATAAAAGCGGATAAACCCATAATTGTCCCGCTGATGGTAACATGTGCCACGAACGCGCGAACCAATATCACCCCAAGTCTTCCATATTCCACTGCTTTTTTCCGTCGGCGTTGACTTATTGTCAATCTCTTTTTGACAAGGTAACAAGTTTGGTACGAGATAACCACTCATGAACATATCAGCTTCGTCTCGGAGATCAGCCGACACATTATTGAAGGCGAGTATTTCTACTCGGCAACCGCGGTTTTGAAGCGCCCTCACGACTTGGACAAAGTCACCGTCACCCGTGGCTAACAACACCCTGTCTAATTTTTCGGACTGGAGTATTGCATCAACGGCAAGGTCGAGATCTGCATTTGCCTTGCTTATTCGGCCACCGCGGTCATCTTGATACCACTTAACCTCCTTTTTTATGACCTTGTAACCAAAATCCTGTATCAGCGAATGAAACTCTCGTTGAACATTTTCGTATATCGGTTCGACAGCGCGTGTTTTGTCGTACGCGATATACGCATTCAATCTGGCAGGGATTGCGCCGTCTCGGCACGCAAACTTTCTGAGGATGTTATATCTCAACCCTCTGCCGCCGTTCCGCGAGATGTTTTCAACATCCACGTATACACCTACCTTTGTACTGCTATGTATATTAGACATCTCCACGACCTTTCTAACCTCCAACAACGGGTTGATGTTAAGCTGACGTCATTGCCCCATCACCACAAATTCAATATAAGCTGCACGAATGGTCAAATCTAAACTTGAATCATGAAGATGTCAACCATGCAGATTGGATATGTCAGATTGGATAATCAATGGACTTTTCTCTGATTCTGCATATGGAGTAAAATTAATATGTCGAATAGAATATCACAACTCTAATAGCCAGACCTGGATCAAATTAACTAAGTTGTTGCGAAGACAATATGAGAAAACGATATGCCTGCAAAGGAAGGAAGTGACATTGGTATGCTATCTATAGCAATCACTGCAAAGCCTCAATGCGCCATCAAATACCGCACGCGCCGCGCCCGAGACGCAGGGCCTGAGGTTCAGCAGCATTTTCACGAAAAAGGGCATGTTCTTTTCCGCCAGGATCTTGTAGACCGTGGGGATGGCGACGAACAGTGTGATCCGATCGGGAATAAGGCTTTTCACGACCTTCGAGAACGGCCGCACGCCCGGCAGGAGCGAGATCATGGCGCCCGTGATGAGCGGCAGGATAACGCAGACAAAGTATAGCATAGTCTTCAAAACAGGAAAAGCGGAAAGATGCCTCTGAGGTATGCCGCGCGTTCGAGGTTCAATCTCGACATTGACGACAGCGTGTGGTATAAAGAGAGTATGCTTATCCCGGACAAGCCGGAACCAGAACCTTTTCACCACGAAGTCACGAAGGCACAAAAAAATCCTGGAGTGGCGTTTCTTCTTTATTAACCTGTAATTGTATTATTTTCTTCGTGTCTTGGTGCCTTTGTGGTAAATATTCTTGCCATTTTTAGAATTCCTCTTGGTAACTACGTGTGAGGAGAGACCGAATGCCCCGGCCAAAGAGACAGGTACTAAAAATTGAACAGACTGTCTGG
>JBGPIG010000239.1:0-3574 GCA_041484745.1 Nitrospirota bacterium
AGGAGCTCTTGATCCCGGTCAAGTTCGTCGGCATTGGTGAGGCCATAGAAGATCTGCGGAGCTTTGATCCGAAAGAGTTCGTGGACGCACTGCTGTAGGGGCAAACAACAAATTTACAAACAGCAAATCGTAAATAAATGCCAAACACCAGGCATTTTTCAAAAACGTTTCGGCAATTGAAGTTTTGACGTTGGTTTTATTTGGGATTTATTATTGGGAAGTTGGATTTTTGGTTAATACTATGGAGAGCGTTCAGGTAGAGATATTCGGTCAGGTGTATACCATCAAGGGTAAGGATGACCCTGCCTATATCCGTGAGCTCGCAGATTTTATCGATGCAAAGATGAAGGAAGTGCAAAAGGGTACGGGTACCGTTGATCCTCACCGGGTCGCTATCCTGACCGCGCTGACGATCACCGATGAGCTCTATCGCCTGCGCGAACAGCATGAGGCGCTGGAAAAGACGGCTGAACACGCTGCCGGACGGCTGCTCGATCTTACCGAAAGCACAGGAGTAACGCAATGAACTTCGACGAACGGTCAGGTATTGTCAGGTATATCTGAGGGGAAAAGACATCCAACTTATTGAAATGAAGTGAGATATTGCGCAACTCATATAACAGTGTATTATTTTTCCCCTTGCGATTTTTCTCTGATTCTGGTATATAATACACAGATAAAGAAGCCCCTGCGTTGTGCGTGATGATATAACTTGTTCCTCGTGAAAAAAAATTAAAGGGAGCTATCCTCTGGAAAGGGTGTGCATGCCCAGATAGGACTGGGAAGCCTAAACTTTCCCATATGGCGCCCACCTGGTTATGACCAGGAATCAAGTTTATCCACACGGCAATAGCAGGGGTTCTTATAGAAAAAAACGGCGTTATGCGCCGATGTATATAACTTATGCAAAGTGCAATCAGCGCAAGATTGAAAGGAGCGGGAAGTTAGAGGCTCCGGCGCTTGTGATAGTTGTAAGCAAACAGCGGTTCATTGAGAAAAGTAATAACACCACGAATCATTATAACGAATATCTCTCAGTCCCGCAGGAAGATTGATGTGCCAGGAAGATAACACACTGATACCATGGGGATTTTCATTCATACATATATGCGCCGAAAGATAACAGCGGGAGCAGACGAATCGAAGATGATATGCTTAATGGCGGCTCGCGACACTCATTTTGCCCTGTCTCCCCGAATGTCTGCCGGTTCCCGGTTGTTTGGATAATACCCAGGTTCTGTTGTTCTCGTCTGGCTCGATTCAGTCTCCTCATTATCACAGGTCCGTGCAAGCCCTCCTGCAGCAAGTACCTTGGGTCTCAAGAACCTCAAAAAAAATACGAATGCCGAGTCTGTGTCGCTTGATCCCTCCGAGTCGCCTCTGGCCTGGAGGATGAGGCCCCGTGACCTGTCAGAATTTGTGGGGCAGGCGCATATCCTCGGACCGGGCAAGCTGCTTCGCCGGGCCATCGAGACCGACCGATTCATGTCGCTCATCCTCTACGGCCCGCCGGGAGCAGGTAAAACCGCGCTCGCACACCTGATCGCGGCGCGGAGCCGTGCCCGTTTCGTATCGCTGAATGCGGTCACGGCCGGTGTCGCCGATATCCGGAAGGTAACGCAGGAGGGTGCCCTGGAACGGGCTCAAAGCGGCAAGAGGAGCATCCTTTTCATAGACGAGATTCACCGTTTTACCCGGGTGCAGCAAGACGCGCTCCTGCCCGACGTGGAACGGGGGAATATCACGCTCATCGGGGCCTCAACGCAGAATCCCTTCTTCGCAATCATTCCCGCATTGTCATCGCGCTCGCAGATCTTCGAGTTTAAACCGCTCGGGAATGAGGACATCAAAGCGCTCGTCCTCCGCGCCCTCGCGGACAAGGAGCGGGGGCTCGGAAATCTGCAGGTGAATCTCACTCCCGATGCCCTTGAGTTCCTTGTCTCCGGATCCAACGGCGACGCGCGGCGAGCCTTGAACTCCCTCGAACTCGGCGTGCTCTCGACCGCTTCGGGTCTTGACGGAACAATCGTTTATGATCTCCACACGGCAGAGGAGTCCATCCAGAAAAAGGCGCTGGTGTACGATGAAGACGAGCACTACGACACGATCTCGGCGTTCATCAAGAGTATGCGCGGGAGCGACCCGGATGCGGCGCTCTACTGGATGGCGAAGATGATCTACGCGGGGGAAGACCCGCTCTTCATCGCGCGCAGGATCGTGATCGCCGCGAGCGAGGACGTGGGGAACGCGGATCCCCGTGCGATCGTCGTGGCCACTGCCGCATACCAGGCGGTGGAGCGCATCGGCATGCCCGAGGGCATGCTGCCGCTCGCACAGGCCGCAGTGTATATTGCCTCGGCCCCCAAGAGTAACGCGTCGTACCTCGCGATTAAAGCGGCGCTGAAGGAGATTGAGGAAGGGAAGCTTATGCTCGTGCCGGACCATCTCAAGGACTCCCACTACAAGGGCGCCGACCGGCTCGGCAGAGGCAAAGGTTACCGCTATCCGCACAATTACCCGGGTCACTATGTGGCCCAGGACTATCTCCCGCAGAAGCGGGAATACTATCAGCCCACGGAACAGGGCGAGGAAAATAAAATCAAGGAACGCCTTGCCGGGTTGAGAAAGAGACGTCAGGAGGAAGAAAAATGATTGAGTATATCGTACTAGCTGTTGTTGCGTTTGCCGTTGGAATAGGTGCAAGCCTGCTGCTGAAGGGAAAGTCCGTGGCCGGCAAGATCAAGGATGCCGAGGCCGAGGCGGCGCGGATCATTGCCAACGCCGAGCGCGAGGCCGAGACTAAGCGCAAGGAGGCCGTGCTCGAGTCAAAGGACAAGTTCTACCAGGCGCGGGCGGAGTTCGAGAAAGAGACCCGAGACAAGCGCCAGGAACTTCAGAACCAGGAGCGGAGGCTTACCCAGAAGGAAGAAAGTCTTGAAAAGAAAGTCGACCTTATCGAGAAGAGGGAATCGGATACCATGCGTCGGGAGCGGGAACTTTCGGCGCGGGAGAAGGTGGCCGCAGAGAAGGAAGACCACTTTGAGAAGGGGCTCCGTGAACAGCGTCAGATGCTCGAAAAGATCGCGAACATGACCGCGGAAGAGGCCAAGCGCCAGCTTATGCTCTCGATGGAAGAGGAGGCCAAGTACGAGGCGGCCAAGTCCATCAAGCGGATCGAGGACGAGGCCAAGGAAGAGGCGGACAAAAAATCGAAGAGCATCATGAGCCTGGCCATCCAGCGGTACGCGAGCGACTATGTCGCCGAGGCCACGGTGTCCGTCGTGAACCTGCCGAACGACGAGATGAAAGGCAGGATCATCGGACGCGAGGGCAGGAACATCCGTGCTCTCGAGGCCGCGACCGGCATCGACCTGATCATCGATGATACGCCGGAGGCGGTGATCCTGTCGTGCTACGACCCGCTCCGGAGAGAGATCGCGAAACTCACGATCGAGCGCCTGATCCAGGACGGCCGCATCCACCCCGCCCGGATCGAGGAGATTGCGGAGAAGGTCAAGAAAGACCTGGATGTCACCATGAAGGAGGAAGGAGAAAAAGCGGCCTTCGACCTCGG
>JBGPIG010000240.1:0-3568 GCA_041484745.1 Nitrospirota bacterium
CCTGGAGTTCTCGAGTTCCCTGTTTCCCGGTCTGGGAAAATTCTATGTCGTCGTATTCTCGTTGCTCGCGATCATGGTTGCGAGGCTGTTCTCGCCCCGGCCTGTCGACGGGGCCCTTGAGGATGTCGCGTACACCTTCTTCGGCGTGTTCTACGTGGCTATGCTGTTCGCGTTCCAGGTGGTGATCCGTATTGGCGCCGACGGGAAACAGTGGCTTGTGTTCCTCTATTTTATTATTTGGGCATCGGACATCGGCGCTTATTCCGTCGGCATTCCCTTCGGCAAGCACCGGCTCTACGAAAAGGTCAGCCCGAAGAAGAGCATTGAGGGGCTCGCGGGCGCGCTTGCAGCCGCAGCGGGCATGGCTATCTTGTGCCGCATCTGGTTCATGCCGCTCATCGGGATGGGCGAAGCCATAGGGATCGCCCTGATGCTGGCAGTGGTCGGCGCCGTCGGGGACCTGGTGGAGTCGCTGTTCAAGCGCGCGGCCGGCGTCAAGGATTCGGGAGATATCATCCCCGGCCACGGCGGCATCCTCGACCGCATGGACAGTATGCTGTTTGCCGCGCCGGTGCTGTACTACTACCTCAGAATGCGGTAGTGCCGTTCGGAGTCAAGAGTTCGGAGTCGGGAGTTTAACGGATTTGAAACGGATCTCCATATTGGGTTCCACCGGCTCGATCGGGCAGTCGACGCTCTCGGTCGTCGAGCAGTTTCCCGACCGGTTCAAGGTGGTCGCGCTGGCGGCGGGGAACAACGTCACCCTGCTCGAGAAACAGGTGCGGCAGTTCAAACCCTCGGTTGTGTCTGTTGCAGGCGAGGGACCTGCCGAGAGCCTGAAAAAACGATGCAGTGATCTGAACGTCCGCATCTTCTCCGGGGTTGAGGGAATGATCCAAGTGGCTGCCGCGGATGAGGCGGAGATCACGGTCTCGGCGATTGTGGGGACCGCGGGTCTCGTACCGACGATGGCGGCGATCCGTGCAGGCAAGGATATTGCGCTCGCGAACAAGGAAGTGCTCGTCACGGCGGGCGAGATCGTGATGGCAGAAAGCCGTGCGAAGGGAATCAGCATTCTCCCCGTGGACAGCGAGCACAGCGCCATCTTTCAGTGTCTGCAAGCCGGCGCGAGCAGGGACATCAAAAAACTGGTCCTGACGGCGTCAGGCGGGCCATTCCGGTCGTATCCAAAAAAGGACCTCGCCGGCGTGACCCAGGCGCAAGCGCTCAGGCACCCGAACTGGAACATGGGCAAAAAGATAACGATCGATTCGGCCACCCTCATGAATAAAGGACTTGAGGTGATCGAGGCGCGGTGGCTCTTCGACATCACGCCGAATAAGATCAAGGTCCTTGTGCATCCGCAGAGCATCATCCATTCCATGGTCGAGTACCTTGACGGCGCGGTCATAGCGCAGCTCGGCATGCCCGATATGAAAGGGCCGATCGCGTACGCGCTCTCGTACCCCGAACGGCTTGAGGGCGCGTCTCCGGCGCTGGACCTTACGCGGGTGGGCGCGCTTACGTTCGAGCACCCGGACATGGACAAGTTCCCCTGTCTGGCCTACGCATATGAGGCGCTCGAAGCGGGTGGCAGCATGCCTGCCGTGCTCTCGGCCGCGAACGAAGTGGCGGTCAGATATTTCCTTGAAGAAAAGATCGGGTATAACGACGTCGCCCGTGTGATCAAAGCGACCATGGAAGCCCATACGCCGTCGCTCATCAAGACCGTGGAGGACGCGCTCAAAGCCGACCTCTGGGCACGGCAAGAAGCGGAAAAAAACATCAAGACAGTGAAAAGTGAAAAGTGAGAAGGCAGACCTCTTACTTTTAACCTTTCACGAATTCAGACCTTGTATAAGGAGCTCAAATGACATTTATTTATTTTCTCATCGTGATCGGCATCCTCGTGTTCGTGCACGAGCTCGGTCACTTTATCATGGCAAAGAGGGCAGGTGTGCGGATCGAGAAGTTCTCGCTCGGCATGGGGCCCAAGATCTTTGGCTACAAGAAGGGCGATACTGAGTACATTATCTCCGCGCTGCCGCTTGGCGGGTACGTGAAGATGGCGGGAGAAAACCCGGACGAAGAGCCCACGGGCGCGCCGGACGAGTTCCAGTCCAAGACGGTTTGGAAGCGCGCGAAGATAGCGGCAACGGGGCCGCTCACGAACATCCTGCTTGCGTTCCTCATCATGCCGCTCGTCTTCATGGTCGGGACTTACAGCGAAGGCCCCGCAAAAGTGGGATACGTGGAGAAAAATTCGCCGGCAGAACGCGCGGGTTTCATGGCGGGCGACGTGATCGGGGAGATCAACGGCAGGAGCATCAGCGACTGGACCAAGGCGCTGACCTTGATCGCCGTGAACCCCGAAACGGACGTGATGGTCACCGTCGACCGGTTGGGGGAAAAAAAGGTCCTGACGCTCCGGCCCGAGACGGCGACGGAGCTCAAGATCGGGATGTCCGGCCTGATCCCGGACATGCCGGCCGAGATCGGCAAACTGAAGCCGGGGTTTCCCGCTGAAAAGTCCGGTGTCATGGTGGGCGATAAGATCATTGCCGTGGACGGCAAAACGATTTATCACTGGAACCAGTTTTCTTCCCTGGTGCGGGAGAGCAAGGGGGAGAAGCTCACGCTCACTATCGAGCGTGAAGGCAAGCGCATCGAAAAAACCATTGCCCCGATCGAGGACGGCGGACGGCACGTGATCGGCGTTGAACCGGTCATAAGGCTGGTGTTCAAAAAGCATGGGTTCCTTGAGTCACTGCGCCTGGGGTTCGACAAGACCATAGAGTCGATCGACCTCACGTTCATCACGCTAAAAAAACTCGTGACCCTCAACCTCTCGATCAAGACGCTCGGAGGGCCGGTAATGATCGCCCAGATGTCGGGCCAGGCCGCAGCCGCCGGCCTGTCGGCGTTCCTCTCGCTTCTTGCCATGATCAGCATCTCGCTCGGCATCCTGAACCTGCTGCCTATCCCCGTGCTTGACGGAGGATTGATCCTGTTCCTGGTCATTGAGTCCATCCGCAAGAAGCCTCTCAGCAGAAAAGTGATGGAGGTGTCCCAGAGCATCGGGGCCGGAGTCTTGATCTCTCTGATCGTCGTGGTGTCGTACAATGATATCATGAGGATGTTCTTTTCGAAATAGACCGCTGATGCCACGAAGGCACCAAAACACCAGGTGAACACCTCTTTTTAGTGCGAGACTTCGTGTCTTTGTGGCGGCTTTTGGTTAACATGAATTCAATTATTTTTCGAAAAAAAACACGACAAATCACTCTCGGCAATCTGAAGATAGGCGGCAACGCGCCCATTGCCGTCCAGTCCATGTGCAACACGGACACGCGGGACGCCGCGAAGACGCTCGATCAGATCGGTCGGCTCGAACAGGCAGGATGTGAGATCGTGCGTCTTGCAGTACCGGACAAGGAAGCGGCCCTGGCATGCGGCAGGATCCGCAAAGGGACGGCCATGCCTCTCGTCGCCGATATCCACTTTGACTACCGCCTTGCGCTCGAGGCCGTGAAGCAGGGCGTGGACGGGCTCCGTATTAATCCCGGCA
>JBGPIG010000241.1:0-3436 GCA_041484745.1 Nitrospirota bacterium
GATGCCATCGAGGTGAGCGGCGGCACCCCTGCATCGGGCGACAAGGTGCCGGTGCGGCTGAAGATCGAAACGAGGGAGCAGGAAGCATACAACCTGCCGCTCGCGAAGAGGATCAAGGGCGCCGTCAACTGCCCGATCATGGTGGTAGGCGGACTCAGAAGCTTCGATATTGTGAAGGAGATCGTCGAGAAGGGCGAAACGGACTATGTCTCGCTTGCCCGGCCCTTTATCCGCGAGCCCGGGCTTGTCGAACGCTGGCAGAGGGGCGACCTGGCCCGCGCCCGCTGCATCTCCTGCAACGGCTGTTTCCGGCCCGGCATGCGGGAGGGCGGCATTGCCTGCGTGATCGAAAAAATGGAGCGCAATAACAAAGAGCTATCACTATAATGCACAACGGGCAGCATGCGCCGACGGAAAGAAACTTTTTCCGGCCCGCAGTGCAAACCCTGTTATTCTGTGCTATAGTTATTTTTATCGAGCGCACTCAATACTTGACGTATACACCCATCACGAAGGAGGCACAGCATGGTACAGAAAGCAAGCCCTAAATTGACGGACATGATGAACCAGGCAATAGCCGGAGAACTTCAGGCGATCGTCCAGTACATGTGGCACCATATCATGGTGAAAGGATTGAACTCATCTTCTCTCATGGACGTGTTCGAGGAGATCGCCATGGAAGAGATGAAGCACGCCGAGAAGATCGCGGAGCGGCTCTTCTATTTCGATGTGAACCCCTCCATCAAGCCGAACCCTATCGCGGTGGGCGGCGACGCAACCCAGATGCTCAAGGCCGACACCAAAGCTGAGGAAGAAGCGATCACGCTCTATAAGGACATCATTAAGCAGGCCGCTTCCGAGGGTGACGAGACCACGCGGCTGCTCTTTGAAAACATCCTGTCCGATGAAGAGCGGCACCACGATACGTTCACGACGCTGCTGGGACAGTAAAACGCCACATAGGGCCGGATTTTCCGGCCCTATGTGGCGCAAGCACCAAAGCCTCAAGAACCCAATCCCAAATAAATTCCAAACTCCAAAAATCAGAATTTGGACCTTATTTGGGATTTGCGATTTGTTATTTGGAATTTGCCCCTCGCGAAGCGGGGGCTCACGGCATCTTGAACTCCTTGCCTGAGATGCGCACTGTCAGCACGGGACAGGGCGCCTTGCGCACCACCTTCTCTGCAGTGCTGCCGAAGAGCATGTGGTCGATTCCGGTCCTGCCGTGCGTGCCGATGACGATCAGGTCCACATGCTCGTCCTTTGCCGTCCTGATGATTTCCACAAAGGGCACCCCGCGCACAACCATTTTTTTTACGTCCTTGACCTTCACAGAAACCTCGGCAGTCCACTTGTCCATCTCCTTCTCCGCGCTCTTTTGCATGTCTTCAACCAGGTCGGATACGGATATGGACGAGGGGATGTACCACTCGGCAATGCTAATGTCCTGGATCACATGGAGCAGGACGAGCTTCGCATGGTAATCCGTTGCCAGCGAAATTGCGTGGTCCATGGCCGCACGGGCCCCATTGGAAAAGTCCGTGGGGAACAGGATGGTTTTGATCTGCATACCGGCCTCCTCTTTTTGTAAGATTGGTTCAAGTTTAGCGCTGCTCCAGCATCCTGTCAAATGAAAAGAAGCAAGACCCGTCGCTCGCACGTCGAAAGGAAGAGCGCGAGTCTGGGCGCCCGGCTGCGCGAACTACGATGGCGATGAGCGAGTATTCACTTGACTGGACAGCAATGCTTTCATACAATGACGGTACAATTCCGAAGTGGGTGTCTGCGCGGGTCGCATCGGCAAAGAGACGGCCTTGTTGTTTCCTCTCGGGGGAACCTTGGGGCTGCAACGGGAATGAAGAATGGACCAGTATCAAATCATCAGCTATCCGCTGTATGCGGGAGGTCTCCTTGAAATAATCTTCGGGGTCGCCCTCCTCAAGAAGATGCCTCGCGCGAGCCGGGCGATGCGCGCGTGCGCAGGACTCTTTTTTTCCTCGGCCGCATTCTTGCTCTGCACGGCCATATCCTATACCCTGGAGTCCCAGGGACGAGACTATAATTTCTTTAACCGCGCTTCATGGATAGGCTGGTTCATGATCCCCGCCTGTTTGCAGTTCGCCTACTATATGCAGGATGAGAACAGCCGCGCCGCGCGCATCGTAGGCTATGTTCTTTACCCGTTCTGGACCGTGGTCTTCGCCCTCACTATGTTCACCGACCTGGTGGAGCCGGGAGACCCTTCGCTCATCCCTTTTGTTGCCATCGATGGTCCGTTGGAAAACCCCTGCCGGTTCATCGGCGCCGTCATGGCGATATGGCTCCTGATCGAATTATATCGAGCCAAAAATCGACTGACCGGAATGAAAAAGACGCAGTTTGAGCTTTTCTTTTATGGAACGCTTTTCTTTAACTTCGGTTGTATCCTGGTCGCCGGCATCCTCCCGCTCTTCCATGCGGTCAACCCTTCCTTTACGACGTTCTTCAGCCTTCCCTGGGTGTTGATCACGTATTACTCGATCACCCGCCATCGGTTTTTCGATCTGCGTCTGGTGATCTCCCGCTTGCTCACCATCGCGTTGCTGTCGCTCCTTTTCGCGGGCGTCCATATCGCACTGTTCGAGCTCTTCCACCGGGCACTCGGCGACAGACTCACTCTTCTGGCCTCGCTCTCGATGCTCGGGATGATTTTTTTCGGGACCCGGTTCAACAGGAATGTGCGGCAGTGGATACAGCGATTGGTCCTGAAGGACCGATATGATTATCAAGGGGTCCTCCTGGAATGCTCCCGGGCCATGGGTACGATCCTGGACCTGGGAGACCTGTTGAACTATATCATTGCCAGCATGAAAAAAGGTCTGGGGGTGGAGCATGTCTGTCTTGCCCTCCGGGAAGGACATGGAGTTCGTCATGAGAAGGGGTCTATCTGCGCGGTGAACGATTCCATCATCGACTGGTTGCGGCAGACCGGGCACGCGGTCATCGGGGAAGAACTCGGGCGAACGCGCCCTGATGACCCCAGCGCGATGGTCGATGCCTACATGAAAACAATGGGGGCCGAACTGCTTATCCCGCTGGTTTACAAGGGCGAGATCAAGGGTTATCTCCTCCTGGGGCTGAAGGGCAGCGGGGAGTCCTATGTTCAGAGCGACCTTGATATCCTGGAAACGCTGGCCGGTCAGGCCGCCGCGGCCATTGAGAACGCCCAGCTTTATGAAGAGGCCCGGCAGGCAACGGAGTCCATGCGGGAGAGCGAGGCGAAGTTCCGCTCCCTGGCCGATACCGCGGCTGTCGCCATTTTTATCCATCAGGGCGGGAATTTTCTCTACGCGAACCGCGCGGCGGAAGACATCGGGGGGTACACGGTTGATGAATATCGGGCCATTAATTTCCTGGGCCTTGTTCATCCCGCTTACGTGGACATGATCAAGGC
>JBGPIG010000242.1:0-3428 GCA_041484745.1 Nitrospirota bacterium
CATTACTGCGGCAGTATGGCCTATTGGAGAATAAAATTTCAAATCGATAAATTGCATTTTGGAATGAAAGTGCATAAGTTTCTATATGTTACAGTGCTTCGCTAATTCAACGTTGGGACACTAATGATCGTTGATCTCAGATCAGTCAATGAGCGCCCGCCCATTCATTTTCCAAGGGCGTTTCTGACGACCTTCTTCATCTCATCATGCATAAGGGGTTTAATGATGAAATCGCAGGCGCCGGCCTTAATGGACTCGACCGCCGTGGTAAGGGACGCATAGGCCGTGATGACGATTACTTTTTGCGCGGGGTTGGTCTTCCGGTACTTCGACAGAAGTTCAATGCCGCTGATGCCGGGAAGGATGATGTCCGTTATGATGAGATCGTATGCCTGAGCGTCGAGAAGTTTGAAGGCGGATTCGGCGCTGTCCGCAATATCCACCTCATAGCCCTCTTTTATGAACACTCTCTGCAGAGACTCGCAGAGGGTATCTTCATCTTCAACAATGAGGAGTCGTTCAGCCATTATGCCCTCTCGGGAGTTTTCCCAACATGGGAAGCGCCTTTACCTTAGATGGGGCGCATAGGATCTCTCCGGATTGTATCCTACTACGATACTGAAACGCATGCAAGCGGGGGTAGGTGGATTATTGAAAAAAACGGCTGCTGTTCTCAGAAGGGCCTCCCCTGTGAAGAGAGTACAATAAAAAAAGAAAAATGTGAAGAAAAAAAGCGGGATCTTGGGTCAGAGAGCCGGGTGAGAGAAAAAAAGATCCAAAGGACAACGTTAAAAAAACTTCTTAGGGTCACGTCTTGTTATTTGATATTTGTTCTTGAGCACTCACCAACCTGCTAATGGTTGCATAGTTCAGTCTCAGATGGTCCGCGATTTCTCTTTGAAGATACCCGTGTTGTTCTACCGCATCGGCTATACGCCGGTCCCGCTTGCGCTTATTCCGTAAAATGTCTTCCGAAAACAGCTTCTCCAGTGCCGGCCTCTTCAAGTACTTTTGACTCCGGGTGATCTCGGGCACCTCTTTGTGCTTTCTGCGTCTCTAAAGCTGACCTTGTAATACTTTAACACACAGTCCATCAATATAACTGCGTCCTTCCTTTGTAAGATCCACAGGAAACATGGCAACATATGAAAGTAATGCCGATTCAGAAACAATGACATTTCCTTTTCTTATAATGCCATTTTCCACTGTTATTAGTTCATTATATTCAAGTTTTGCAATAATCATAATCACACTCCCATAATCTAACTGGCTGTTAAAAAACCATCCTTATGCCGTCATCCTGAACGAAGTGAAGGATCTCAAGTATTCGGAAAAGCGAGATTCTTCGCTGTGCTCAGAATGACAATATCAGTGTTCATTGACTTTTTCAACAACCTGCTAATGCCTCTGACGACCTTAAGAATGATGTGGCGAAGCCGAGATAATCCTTGAGCGCTCTTATGATAGAGCGCGAGCCGATTATCCTTTTGAACCCTTCGATCGCTTCACGGCAGGGTTTGATCGCTATTAGATGGCAGGCTATTTGAGGCTTATCATGGCATTTTGGGACCAAAGTGTCCATCGGGAAAACCCTGATAATTAATGCCGAAAATCCTGATTCGGGAGCTTAGCCTGGACGGGATTCGCCCTCATCTGCCGGGGTGAGTGCGTGGAATTGATGGGGTTGGATTTCTGAGTTACATCTGTTCTAATCAATTTCCAGAAGAATCAGCTATTACGGAAGAAATCTATTCTTGCTCACATTCATTATCAAGCGGAGATGGGGATGCGGATATACTTCGATGGGGGGCAGGTCAGTAAAAGCGTTTAGAATACTTGTAAACCGGAATGTTATGACTGTATTTCATCAAGTGAGAGGGGTGAGCCTCTCACTTGATGGTGAAGAGTAAATCAGACTTTTGCCAGCAGGGCGGCTTCCTCTTCCTGGAAATCCACAGCGCCATCCTTGAACGTCACGAATACCTTGTGAATGTCCTTGAACCTTCCCCGGAGGATGTCCTCGGACAGCGGATCCGCCAGATATTTCTGGACGGCGCGGCGCATGGGCCTGGCGCCGTACGTGGGTTGGAAGTTCTCTTGAATCAGCCAGTCCTTTACGTCTTGCGTGACCTCGATCTGAATGCTTCGTTCCACCATCATATGGGCGTTCAATTCGTCGATCAGCATATCCACGATCTTACTGAGATGCTCATTCGTAAGCGGGTGGAAAACAACCACTTCATCGATCCTGTTCAGGAACTCGGGATTGAACGACTTTTTGAGTTCCGAGATCACATTACCCTTCATGGTATCGAATGCCGTCTTGGAACTATCACGCTGGAAGCCCAGGGTCGTGTCCTTGTCGATCATGCGGGCGCCGAGGTTCGATGTCATGATGATGATCGTGTTCCGGAAGTCGACCTTCCTGCCGAAGCTGTCGGTCATGTACCCGTCGTCGAGCACCTGGAGGAGCATGTTGAAGATGTCCGGGTGGGCCTTCTCGATCTCGTCAAAGAGCACAACCGAATAAGGCCTGCGCCTGATCTTTTCGGTCAATTGTCCGCCGTCGTCATACCCCACATAGCCCGGAGGCGAACCAACCAGTCGTGAGGAACTGAACTTTTCCATATACTCGGACATGTCCACGCGGATAAGCGCGTCTTCGCTGTCGAACAGGAACAGCGCAAGCGACCGCGCGAGCTCGGTTTTGCCGACACCCGTGGGGCCGAGGAAAATGAAGGAACCGATGGGTTGTTTGCGTGTCTTCAGGCCGACCCGCGACCGGCGGATAGCGCGCGACACAGCCTCAATGGCTACATCCTGTCCCACGATCCTTTTGTGGAGCTCGCTTTCCATCCGGAGAAGACGGGATGTCTCTTTTTCCTCGAGTCGCGCGAGGGGAATGCCGGTGACATGCGCAACGATGACCGCTATTTCCTCTTCATCGACCACAGGGATGTTCTTTTCCTGGGTGTCTTTCCAGTCCTTATGGATCCCGTCAAGTGTCTCCCGCAGGCGGTCTTCTTCCTCGTGGATGGACTCCACATGGACGTAATCCTTGATCCGGGAGAACAGGTTTTTCTCCTGCTCAAGCTTCTTGAGCTTCTTTTCAATGGTCTTCATCTCGGCGGGGTAGGTGTACCGGGTGAGTTTGGCTTTGGCGCCCGCCTCGTCGATCACGTCGATGGCTTTATCAGGGAGAAAACGGTCGGTGATGTAACGGTCGGAAAGCCGGGCCGATGCCACAATGGCCCCGTCGGTGATCTTGATCTTGTGGTGCGATTCGTAGCGGGACCGGAGGCCCTTGATGATGTTGATGGTCTCCTCGAGGGACGGCGGCTGAACATAGATAGGCTGGAACCGCCGTTTGAGCGCCCCATCCTTCTCGATATGTTTTCTGAACTCGTCGAGCGTTGTAGCTCCGATGC
>JBGPIG010000243.1:0-3300 GCA_041484745.1 Nitrospirota bacterium
CGCCGCGGCGATGGAGTGGCTGCGGCAGTCACCTTTAATAAGCGGCTTTTGGGGAAGCGGAACGCGGGGGAGGGTAAGCGCGTCAAGGAGCAGATAATCAGGCTGCGGAGAAAGCGCTTGCAGTGCCCGTTCCATAGCGATGATGGTCGCCTGGAGGATGTTCACGGCATCGATGGTCCGCTCGTCAACAATGCCGATGCCGTAGCAGATCGCCTGCGACCGTATCACCTCGAAGAGCCGCTCCCGCTCGGGCTCCGGCACCTGCTTGGAATCGGTGAGCCCGGGGATCAAAAGACCGTCGGGCAGCACCACCGCCGCGGCCACCACGGAACCGGCCAGCGGACCCCTGCCGGCTTCGTCTAACCCCGCGATGCAGCTGAAACCGGACGCACGCGCGCTCCGCTCGAAGAAGAGGAGGTCGCACACCACATCGTCATCGTTGCTGAACAGGTCGCCATTCCGGTCTGGATGCGGTTCCCCCCGGCGGGGCCGGCCACGAGGCATATCCACCTCATAGAACATCAACGTTCAAATTACAAATCCCAAATAAACTCCAATACCAAAATCCAATTTGGAATTCGGCGCTTGGTATTTGGGATTTGCTTGCGTTTGGGTGCTCGGAGAGTGGCGCGTGTACGCTATTTCTGCTGCGTTGCGTCGGGCTGCGTTGCTCCAGCCACCGATGCATAGACGCGCGCTTTCTCTTTGATCCTGGCCGCTTTGCCGCGCAGTTCTCTCAGGAAGTAAAGCTTTGCCCTGCGGACATTGCCCTGCTTGGCGACCTCGATCTTGTCGATCATGGGAGAGTGGACCGGGAAAAGCCTCTCGACGCCCACGCCATAGGACAATTTCCGGACCCGGACGACCTCGCGAGCGCCCTCACCCTGCCGGCCGATCACGATGCCTTCGTAGACCTGGATTCTCTCCTTATCGCCTTCGACGACCTTCGCATGGACGCGGATGGTATCACCCACGCGGAAGTTCGGGATCCCCTCTTTCAACTGCGCCTTTTCCAACGACTGTATGATGTTCATGATAATCCTCCCTCAACAAAATAATCCGGAACTTGTTCTTAATTGACGTTCTGCTGTTTCCGACGTCTTTTCCCCAGCATCCTTGCAATTCCCGTTATACCAAACAAGATGACAAAACCAATAATGATCCAGAAAAAATGGAGTATCTGCTCGGTTACCAGAGTAATAACCATGGCCAGGACCATCGCAGCAGCCAAAACGGCAAACCTGACTATCCAGATGACCTTTCTACGTTCTTTGTGATTGAGCGTTTCGCTGAAAAAGAACGTAATCAGGATTCTTTGAAAAAGGTCTACTCTTTTGTCTTTATCAAACGGTTCGGCCATTTTCCCTGCCAAAGACTACGCCTGTTGTGAATGTTGAACCTCCTGATGCCGTGTGCCGTAGTGTCAAGATCTCTATATGCTTTTTTCGGATTATTCTTCCCGTAATTCCGCGAGCATTTTCCGGTCATCATCGGTCAGGTCCGCGGTCTTCAGCAGCTCCGGCCGCTTCTGGAGCGTGGCCTTGAGCGCCTGGCGCCTGCGCCATTTCTCGATCTCCGCGTGGTTGCCGCCAAGCAGCACTTCCGGGACGTTTCTCCCGCGAAATTCAGCCGGCCGTGTATAGTGCGGATGGTCGAGCAGCCCGTCACCAAAGGAATCTCGGTAAGACGACTCTTCATCACCCAGGACTCCAGGAAGAAGCCTTGCCGCCGCATCGATCACGACCAGAGCAGCGAGTTCTCCGCCGGTCAGCACATAATCGCCGATCGAGAGTTCCTCATCAACCAGGGCGTCAAGGACCCGTTCATCGATGGCCTCGTAGTGGCCGCAGAGCAGAACGATCCTCCGCTTTTCTTCGGAAAGCCGCTCGGCCCGCCGCTGGTCCAGGGGTCTGCCCTGCGGTGAAAGCAGGATCGTCAAAAACTCTTCTCCGGGATGCTCTGCCGTAAGCGCCTCGAACGCCTTGAAGATCGGCTCGGGCTTGAGCACCATGCCCGCTCCGCCGCCATACGGGCTGTCGTCAGCGGTCTTATGCTTGTCTTCCGTATAATCCCGGATGTTACGGACGGTTATATTCAGGAGCCCTTTTTCTCTGGCGCGCTTCAGGATACTCTCGTTCAGCGGCCCCTCGAGTATCCCCGGGAACAGGGTGAGCACGTCGAAGTTCAAGGCTCTCATAGCTCAGACCGCTTCACGAGGAACCGACGAATACCGTGCCCGATGAAAAATGCAAAGTTCAAAATGCGAAATCCGGTTGCGGCCGAACATTTTGAAATTTTCATTGTGCATTGTGCGCTGCCCTTGAGCAGTCCCCCGCATCATTCCATCAGGCCGTCCAGGAGATGGATAACCATCCGCTTTGCCTTCCGATCGACCTGTTTTACAACCTCTTGCGTGGCGGGAATGTAGATCTCCTTCCGGCCCTGCTTCATCACGTATACATCGTTACTGCCGGTCTCGAAGATATCCACGATCGTGCCGAGCTTTTCATCGGCTTCGGAGAAGACCTCCATGCCGATGAGCTCGAACCAGTAGTACGTGCCTTCGGGCAACGGTACCGTCTCTTCCTCCGGGACTCTGACAAGCCACCCGTTAAGCGCTTTGGCCTTCTCGGGTGAATCATAGCCGGCGATCTGGATGACCGGCGCCGTGCCGACATACCGTACGGCCGTTACTTCGCAGATCATCTCTTTGCCGGCGGGAGAGACCAGATACACCCGGGTGAGGTTCCCGAACCGCTTCGGGAAGTCCGTGATCGGCTCGATCTTCATCTCGCCCTTCACGCCCCAGGGCTTGAGTGCTTTGCCGATGGTTATGAGCATGTTCACCCCGTTAGAGATTACTCTATCAGTGATCGTACCTGCGCTCCGGGCCCGGCCGGCTGAACGTTCCAAAATGAGCGGAATCGGTCCTGATCTCTAACGGGGCAGGCTCCGCGCTCCGAACTTGTATTTACGATGCTTCCGCAAACTGCTTCATGATGCCCACCTTGGAGAGCAGGGTCTTCACCGTATCCGATGGAATTGCGCCCTTCTTGAGCCAGTCGAGCGCCTTGGTCTGGTCGACCTTGATCTCCGCCGGCTTCTTGAGCGGGTCGTAGGTGCCGACCATCTCGATAAAGCGGCCGTCCCTCGGAGACCGGGAATCCGCCACCACCAGACGGTAGTACGGCTTTTTGTGGGTCCCCATCCTTTTGAGTCTGATCTTTACTGACATCGTGTCACCTCTTTCGTGAAATAATAAATCCCAAACCGCAAGTTCCAAATTACCAATAAATTCCA
>JBGPIG010000244.1:0-3261 GCA_041484745.1 Nitrospirota bacterium
ATCTACAGCCTGTTGAACCTCCAGGCAAAGGGTATCGCAGACAAAACGGTCCGCGCCATGTTCGAGGACGCCCGGAACAGGGTCAACTCCATGGCCCTGATCCACGAGAGGCTTTACCAGTCAAAGGACCTGGCCCATATCAATTTCAAGGAATACCTTCAGAACCTTATGCAGAGCATTGCCGACACCTACAAGCGGCATGATGTCGTTTTGTCCGTAGACATGGAACCTGTTGCCCTTGATGTGAATATCGGCATCCCCTGCGGCCTCATTGTGAACGAGCTGGTCTCTAACAGTCTCAAATACGCTTTTCCGGAAGGGAAAAAGGGAACGATCAAGGTCGGGATCAAGAGGAACCCTGAAGGGAATCATGTCCTGTTCGTTACGGACAACGGCGTCGGCTTCCCGGACGCGGTGGACTTCCGCAACACCCCATCGCTTGGCCTGCAATTAGTGGGCGTTTTGACAGGGCAAATACACGGAACGATCGAGCTCTCGAAGACAGAGGGGACCGCGTTCAGCATAACCTTCGCAGGAAATAATTTGTAATTGCATCATCACAGGGGGTGTATTGTGGCCGCTCAAACTGGGGAGAGAAAAGAACGTTTTGTCTCCATCGGGCTTACCGTACTCTTCGCCATCCTGATGGGTTCCCTTATCGTCCCTTTGACCGGCGCGCAAATCAGCGCGCCGTCCGGCAACCGGACGGCAATTACCGCAGTTATCCTCCCGGATGCTCCTCCTACCTACTTTCAAGACCCGAAA
Organism: Nitrospirota bacterium; assembly: GCA_041484745.1. Taxonomy (GTDB): domain Bacteria; phylum Nitrospirota; class UBA9217; order UBA9217; family UBA9217; genus JALNZF01. Next base: position 766 of record JBGPIG010000244.1, read on the forward strand.
ACCCAGAAAGCCGCGGGCTTTGCCGTGGATGTCATGGACGAAATCGCCGGGCGTGCGGGGCTTTCCGTGAACTACCTTTTTGAAAAGGACTGGGCAGACAGCATTAACGCCGTAAGGACCGGGAAGGCGGACATAGCACCCGTACTGGGAATGACCGAGGAGAGACAAAAAGTCCTGGCATTTACCTCGACGGTTGACACCTACCAACTTGCCATATTCGTAAGGTCCAATGATAGCTCAATCTCGGAATTACGAAATGGTCTCGGTGTCGGAGTAATGAAAGGCAGCTCGGCATACGAATTAATATCGAAAAAGTTCGAGAAGGTATCGTTAAGGACCTTTGAAAGCTATTCCGATGGGCTGTTCCATTTGCTGGCCGGCAATATAGATGCATTCTGTTGTTCGTCCTCAACACTCATGCACTTGGCGAGAGAGGCCGGGGTTGAGGACAGGATCAAGATCGTCGGCGCGCCGCTCATGGAATTTAAACGGGGCATGGCAATGCGTAAAGATGACGCGGAGCTTTTCGCAACGCTCAATGCCATTACGGAGAAATTCGTCGGTTCTCCCGAATACCAGCGGATTTATACGAAGTGGTTTGGAACACCGAAGCCCTTTCTGGCTGTTTCAAAAACAACGCTGTTGAACGCAGGCGCGATATTTTTGGCCGTTGCCGCTATGGCCTTATGGCGATATATCTCAATAGCCGGTTTGAATCGCAAGCTTCAGCAAGAAATTTCCGAGCGCACGCGGGCTGAAGGGACGTTCCAAGAGAAAAACACCATGCTCCAAACCTTGATACACTCCATCCCGGACCAGGTTTTTTTCAAGGATTCCAAGGGCCGTTATTTGCTGGTAAACAAGGCAATGGAGAAGACCCTGGGCCTCGGACAGGAAGAGTTTGTGGGTAAGACCGATGATGACCTGTCGCCTCCGGACGTTGCTGAAAAGTGTAAAAGGAGCGATGCGGAAGCCATAAAAAGCGGCGGTCCTGTCTATTCCGACGAGCGCTATACCGATAAAAACGGCGAGATGAGGTTCCTTGATGTCGTTAAAGCCCCTATCTACGACACCAAAGGCGGTCTTACGGGACTGGTGGTGGTCAGCCGGGACATCACCGAGCGCAAGCGAGTGGAAGAGGTGCTTAAACAGAGCGAAAAAAGCTACCATCAGCTGTTTGAGAACATGCAGGAAGGCCTCATGATTCAGGATGTCATTAAGGATGACGCCGGCAAACCGATAGATGTACGCTACCTCGATATCAACCCGGCCATAGAACGGTTCCTCGGAAAAACACGCGCTGAGATCATTGGGGGAACACGAGATCAGGTTCTTGGGATTCATGACCCTGCAGTCGTCGATGCTATCAGTCACGTGGCCATCACCGGTCAGCCATTTAATATGGTGCGGTACTCATCTGGAGCTAAACGGTGGTACGAGTCGTTCAGCTATTCATTCGGGGCGGGACAGGTCGCGACTCTCGTTCTGGACATCACCGAGCGCAAACAGGCGGAGGAGGCGCTGCGGGAGAGCGAAGACAAGTTCCGGTCCATATTCGAACAGGCGAACGACGGGATCATGATCGCCGACGTTGAGACAGGGAAGCAAATAGAGGCAAATAAAGCCATTTGCGCCATGCTCGGATACACCCGCGATGAGATTATTGCCCTGAGTATCGATGATATTCACCCGAAAGAGGACCTGCCCTCCATCCGAGGACTCTTTGAAAAACAGCTGAGCGGCGAGATCTCTCTTGCGCCCAAGGTCCCTATGTTGAGAAAGAACGGGTCGGCCTTCTATGCGGACATCAATGCCACCCGGGTGACTTTGGGCGGAAAGCAGTGCCTCATCGGTATCTTCCGCGATATCACCGAGCGAAAGACGGCGGAAGAAGCCTTGCGCAAACGCGAGAAGCAGCTCGCCGAATCGCAGCGCATCGCGCACATCGGAAGCTGGGAGCACAATCTGACGACCGGCAAGGTGGTCTGGTCCGACGAGCTGTTCAGTCTACTCGGGCTTGATCCGCAAAAGGATCCGGCTGACTTCAAGATCTTCTTCGACAGGATCAATCCCGACGACCGGCCTGCCCTGCAAAAGGGCATAGATGAGACGGTCAAGACCGGAAAGCAGTTCAGCATCGACTACCGGCTCAACTTGCCGGACGGGAGGACCAGGGTCCTGCATGCCCAGGCAGAGCTGAGGCATGATGAAACAGGTACGCAGGCAATTCTGAGTGGGACCGGGCAGGACATCACCGAACGCAAGGAGGCAGATGACCTGATAGTTCGTTCACTGAAGGAAAAGGAAGTATTGCTCAAGGAGATCCACCACCGGGTGAAGAACAACATGCAGGTGATCTACAGCCTGTTGAACCTCCAGGCAAAGGGTATCGCAGACAAAACGGTCCGCGCCATGTTCGAGGACGCCCGGAACAGGGTCAACTCCATGGCCCTGATCCACGAGAGGCTTTACCAGTCAAAGGACCTGGCCCATATC
>JBGPIG010000245.1:0-3247 GCA_041484745.1 Nitrospirota bacterium
TGATTTTTTACGAATGCATCAACATTTTACCGTTGTCACTTTGTACTGGCTGCGGTCAAAGGCCGCGCTATGTCCAGCCGGGAGCGAGACCATGGGTGACCTCATCGTTGATGAACCTGCGGATGATCTCCCTCCCCTGCGGTGTGATCTTCTGGAACTGCAGCCCGATGCCTGTCATGCCGGAATAAGCAGCGCCGAGCGTGTCGAGGTAAATGATCCTGGCTTCAGCCGAGACGGTCTGGCCATGGAGATTGACTTGGATGAAGACCTGCGCGTTCAGACAAAAGGACCTCAGCGTCCGTATATACATACCATTCACGGAGAGCATGGACGCACATTCGCCTTCCCCGGAGTCTAGCGGTGTGTCATCCAGGGTTACGGACAGACGGGTCTGGATGCGAATGGTTCTGCGGCGCGATCCGGGTTCGATGATAGGATGGATCATCTGATATAATTCATCGGCCTGGACTGGCTTAGTAAGGCACCCCGCTGCTCCTGCCTGACGGCACTGCTCTTCGAGTCCTGGAGTAACCTCTCGGGTCATGATAATGACCGGGATGGTCCTGGTGCGGGGTTCCTGCCCTACCCGGTGCATCAGCTCGAGGCCGGTTATCCCCCTGAGCTTCATTTCAGTGATGATCAGGGACGGAGGTGAGTAGCATGCCATCTCAATGGCCTTATCCGCGTTATTTGCCGAGCGGACAGGATATTGGAGCCGCTGGAGGATCATGGACATGAAGACAAGGCTATGGGCGTCGTTGTCCGCGACAAGCACGTAACTGCTGGTGCGGACTGCTGCGCCTGGATCGCTCGCCCCTGTGACCTCTGCCATGCTCTTACTCCTCCGTAGCCCATTGGGTCGTCGCGCAAGGGTCATTGGTCACGCCCTTTACAGAAGACAATTCACGCATTACCGGTTTGCTCCTTGCTTTTCCCTTTCAACAAGACAACGATGACGTACCACACCGTTGTCCTGAACAACATCGCCAGAATACTGATGGGTGCTACCGCTTCCTTGAATGCGAACAGAATGATAAGGACCATCAAGACCAGACCGTGGAGTGAAAGGATAGTTACCGCAAGCTCGAAGCCCCAGGTGCGCCGCATCCCTATGCCGATGCCGGAAATTACCGACACGAACCCCAGAACAATATTATACGTCAAGAGCCAGGGAAGGACATGGTAAGCTGGTGTTGACAGGCCGAGCAGTACGCTTCCCCCTTCCTTAATGGAGAGCAAGCCTGGAATGATAGCCAAAAGCGCTGCAAGACGGTGCCTGTTCTGTTGCGTCATCTGTTCCTTTCACGGTTGGACCGCTGGTCCGCATGCTCCCCTGCCCTTCAAACCTGCACGAGAATAGCATAGAACGTCAAAAAAAGGAAGAAGTTCACGAGAATGGATTCATGCAGTGCCGTATGCATTGCAGTCCACCGGCAGCACCTCGTTTGCCTGAACACGGGACCACAAATCAACTTGATAATGTCCCCTGTCTCGGATACAATCACGGCTGAATGGGTGTCGCGAAAAAAAAGAAAAAATCAACGGCCTGGTTTCTCTACGTCCTCACGTGCAGGGACGGCACGCTGTATACCGGCATTACGACCGATTTGCCGCGACGCATACAACAGCACAACGACGGCAGTGCCTCACGCTACACCCGGAGCCGGCTTCCCGTAAAGCTGCTGTTTCGCGAGCCTTGCCGCGGTTGTTCGCGGGCCCTCAAAAAGGAATTTGCTTTTAAGCAATTATCGAGGAAAGCAAAGGAAGAGTACATTCGGGACAATGGATAACCGTGTTATCGAGACGTACAGACGCGAATTTCCCGTTACCGAGAAATATCTCTACCTCGACCATGCGGGCGTGGGGCCGATATCGCTTAGGGTCAAGACCGCGATCGGGCAGTTTCTGGATGAGTCGACCGAACGCGGGTCGTTTTATTATCCCCGGTGGACAGAGCGGACCATGGAGATCAGGCGGACCTGCGCACAACTCGTTAACGCGGGGCCGGATGAGATCGCCTTTATTAAAAATACTTCTCACGGACTGTCGATCATTGCCCAGGGGCTGGACTGGAGACCGGGAGACAATGTCCTTATCTATGAAAAAGAGTTCCCTTCCAATATTTATCCCTGGCTGAACCTTCAATCAAAAGGCGTTGAGGTAAGGACCATACCCTCTCAGCAGGGTAGGATTCTTATAGAGGACATCAAGCATCTTATGGATTCGAGAACCCGCTTGCTTGCCATCAGCTCAGTGCAATTTTCGAACGGATTCAGAACGGATTTAGAGAAGGTCGGCAGCCTCTGCCGCGTCAGGAACATCCTGCTCTGCGTGGATGCGATCCAGAGCCTCGGCGTCCTCCCGATGGATGTGAAGGCTTTCAATATCGATTTTCTCTCTGCTGATGCTCATAAGTGGCTTCTTGGCCCCGAGGGTATCGGGATCTTCTATTGTCGCAAGGACCTGGTTGAGCAGCTCTCCCCTCCCCTCATTGGCTGGAAGAGCGTCAGGAACGAGCTCGATTTTGACCACCCGGACTTTCATCTGAAAACGAATGCTCTGAGATTCGAAGAGGGCTCGATGAATCTCATGGGCATTTTCGGCCTCGGTGCTGCGGTCGAACTTCTGTCTGGCGTCGGCATCGAAAATATCGAGAGGCGCGTGCTCGGCCTTGGCGATATAATTATTCAGGAAGCTGAGAGGAGAAGCTACACGGTGTTGACCCCCAAGGTTTGGGAGCAACGGGGAGGGAATATTACTTTTTCCGGTAGTTTTGATCCCTCAAGGATGAGGGATGCATTCAGGAAGAAGGGGATCATGATCAACGTCCGCGGCGGCGGTCTCCGCGTGTCGCCGCATTTTTATAATACAGAAGGGGAAGTACGGACCTTCTTCGACACCCTTGACCGGTTACTCCTCTAACAGGCTATAAAAAAAGATTGTATGCCGTTATCCTGAACGAAGTGAAGGATCTCAAAATTGACAAAGAATAATGATTCCTTAATGAAAAACCATTTTCGCGCAAAGACGCAAAGGCGCGAAGGAAAGCAATGCAGTTAAGACAAGTCAATGCTTTGGTTTTAAACCAAGAAAGATATAATATTTGAGACGTTGACTTTCTTTACGCTTTGCGGCTTTGCGCGATACAGACGGTTGCAGTTGCTTTTCAACTTACTTACGAATGAACCTTTTTTTAAGGAGACTTGATATGGGAAATCTGATCCCGGGAGATTTAGTTCGTCACGAA
>JBGPIG010000246.1:0-3161 GCA_041484745.1 Nitrospirota bacterium
CGAATATCGACTATGATGAAACAGAAACTGATGAAGATAACCAACTGATTTTACGTTACTAACATTGGGACACTAATGGCAATTTATTAATATTAAAATTATGGCTCTTTCGTATTGCAGTTGAAAATTAGTTATCACTAAGCCTTAACAAGGACATCATCTTACCTAAACACAAATCCGTTTTCGCGCAGAGACGCAGAGGCGCAAAGAAAGGATAAAATCACATTGATATCCAAGGCCTTGATCTAAAGCCGTCTATCCCGACATTAAAGCATTCATTAAGCATCTGCTGCTGTTTTTCTCAGCGTACTCTGCGACGTTGCGCGAGACGGACGTTTGTAGTTTATTTTCAACTTATTTACGAATGAACCAAAATTATTCATCCACGGTCTACCGCAGATTTGATGATTATGCAACCTCGCTAAAGAGGAGAGATCTTATTTTTGATAGACCCTGACGCCTACTGTGTAATGGAATATGCCCTCGTTTGCGCTGAACGACTCGGATAACCGGTAGTCTTTGAGTCTTTGGGCAAGGGGGGGCGGCAATGACGTGTCCGATGCGTCCGAAATAACGATAAGGGGTGCGTTTGCGGCTGCGTCAGGCCAGGCTTGGTAATACCCCGGGTTCCGGTACTCCCAGGTGAAGCGGAGGGAAGACCGATCGATCTCCTCCCGGGGCGGGAAGGCCTCGGGCAGGTACCTATACCGGAGGTTTTTGTCGGTGAAGAGGTCGAGAAGGGGAACAGAAACAGCATGGTTGACAACGGGCTCCCTCGGAGGGAGCGTGATAACCTCGAGCTCTCCCGCGTTCAGCCCGTTCAGATATGCGCCGGCATGTTTCAGGTTCGCAGCGCTCATGCCCTCCGCGAACGGCAGATACGCAAAGACAGCGATCACGAAAGATGTTGAGACTATGCCGTAGGCGACGAACCGTCTCAATTCGTCACGCCTGATGAGCTGCAATCCATAGGCGGCCATGAGCGTAAGCATGGGGAAGACGGGCAGCGTGTACCGGATTCTCCTGATGCTGAAGATCAGAACGACCAGGACGAGCCAGCTGATGATCGCATGCATCATATCCCGGTTCCGGACCGCGAGAGCCACGGAAACCACCGCGGCGGCGGTAATGAACGGGTGCACCTGAAACAGAAAGGTAGAATGAAGACTTTCCCCCCACCGTCCGAGCCCGGGTTTTTGATACGCGCGCAGGAGATGGATCTGCTCCGAAACTACATCATATTTCAAGAACAGGATAGCTCCGGAGACTGCCGCCGCGATCAGCAGAACGGCCGAGCCCCGCAGGAGCGGACGGAGGTCTTTCCTCTCCGTACGAGCGACCGCATAAACGATCAGCACGATCCCCAGCACGGAGAGCATGAACCAGGATGAGTATTTAGACAGCGCCGCGCAAACGATCGCGGCCGCAGAACAGCCGATTCTCATAACGCCGCCCCTGTGTAATGCGTTGAGGAAGGTGAACACCGCGAGCGTGAGGAAAAACATGGTCGGTACGTCCACGAGCATCAGAGGCACCTGCGTCAGAAGATAGGGGATGCCGAGGAGCAACAGCCCGCCGGAAAATCCCGTTTCCCGGTCCCAAAGCGTTTTCCCGATCAAATAGGTGAGGACCGTGGTCAGCGAGAAAAGCACGGTGGAAAACAGTTGAATGGCGATTCTGCTCTCGCCGAACAGCTTGAAGATCAGACCATAGAGGAAGGGCACGAGCGGAAGGTCAGTCCAGGCAAAAACCGTTCTCCCCCATTCTTTCACAAAATAGCCGATGCCGTACACCTCGAGATGTTTTGCCTGAGTGAAATACCGGGACGCGTCCACGATGATCTCGGATTCACTCCAGAAGGGCAGGGCGGCCGCACAGGAGAGGGCTGCCAGGAAGGGCATCTGATACGCGTCGGGGATCGCGGTCCGCGCGAGGAAGGAGGAAATAATCAACCCGACAATGAGGAAAACGTAGATCCGTGTCGCGTCGATCTTCGCAAAGGTCCAGGCCCAACTGAAGAGGCTGTTGTCGTCCGTCGCGCGGAGGAGGAACTGGGTGACGAAGACCAACAGAAAGATGGCGGCAATGAGGAGAAGATTGAAGAGTCTGTTCTGCACAAAAGCATTATAGCATTACATTCCATCCGGTTCCACGTTTTTGATTCATTCGTAAAAAAATTGAAAGCCGATCTATAACCACAGAGACACAGAGGCGCGGAGAAAGGCACGGGGAAATGCGTTATTCTTGCTTGGGCAAGAAAGGCAATTTTACCTCGGCCCCTAAGGAATGGGAAAACCTGTGCTGGGTAGTAAGGTCCAGTTCCAGCGAAGATGATCTGAGCGGGTAGAGCAGTTTTTCAGGGCCTTCAAGCCTCGGTTCTATGACATACCGTGCCAGGGCGATATCCTTAAAGCAACCGTTACTCCTGTTCTTTCTGACCCGGTATTTCGACCCCATCGAAAAAGCACCGTCATTCGAGGAAATGATATTGTTCAATATGCATGCGTAGTTATCAACATCATCGCTGGACAATATTGCCAACATAGTGAGTGATTTATATTTTTTCCTGCCACGGAGATAGAGATTCTCGACCGCATCACCCCCCAGATACACCGTATGGTCAGAATTGCCGATAAAGTAACTCACCAGCGGACCAATGTGTTCCAGATCTTTCTTTTTTAAGAGATGCGCATAGGTTTGTGGACATTTGTCGAGCCTGAACAGGGGCATTGAGATGAAGTGGATCAGCGAAGGGTGGTTGGTATCTAAGGGAGGCTGAGAAAAAAATGCGAACAGGCCTTTCTTCTCAGGTAGTTCCGAATCCGTCTTTAGGCTGCCGACAATGCCTCCCATTTTTTGCTGAACCATAATGTCGTTCCTCTGAATGGGAACATTATAATCCAAACCCGGGGAAAAGAGAAGGAGCATTTTTATATCAGCTAGAGAGGAGAGTACCCGGTAAATCCGTTCCAAGAAATCATAGACTCCTAAAGAAGGGAAAACCGGTCCTGACAAGAGAACCGGTTTTATACGCTGGAGTATTTTTTGTTTGAGGCTGCTAAATGAAAAGATTGATTTGAGCATCAGCGGCCGCATCCAACCAGGCTGCCGCTCCGCCGAACTCAACGCCGGCGATGATGTCTGACTGCTTGACGCCCATC
>JBGPIG010000247.1:0-3141 GCA_041484745.1 Nitrospirota bacterium
AGCTCAAGAAGAAGTACGGAAGCGCCGTCGAAGAGGTCATTGAGTTCGGCACGAAGGCGTCCGCTGAGCTCGATCGTATGGAGCGGAGCAGTGAGGAGATCGAGCGTCTGAAGAAAGAGGTCCAGTCGATCAAATCCGGGCTGACCACAAGGGCGCAGGCACTCACGAAGAAGCGGGGGGCGGCAGCGCGCGAGCTTGAGAAAAAAGTAGAAGCCGAGCTTGCGCAACTCGGCATGAAGAAGACGACGTTCACGGTCAACATGTCGCAGGAACAGGGCGACGACACGCTCGACGGCCGCAAACTCGGACCGCGGGGCGCTGACCGCGTAGAGTTCCTGATTTCTCCTAATCCGGGAGAAGAGCCGAAGGCATTGGCCCGGATCGCCTCGGGCGGCGAGCTGTCGCGCATCATGCTTGCGCTCAAGACCATCCTCATCGAGGGCGATAACATCCCGACGCTCGTATTCGACGAGGTGGATGCGGGCATCGGGGGAGCAGTCGCGGAAGAGGTCGGTAAGAAGCTCAAGCGTGTGGCAACGAAGCGTCAGGTCTTCTGCATCACGCATTTGCCGCAGATCGCGAGCATGGCCGGGAGCCACTACGGCGTAGAGAAGTCCGTGAAAAAGGACCGGACGAGCACTGCAGTCCGTCTTCTGGATACAAAAGAACGCGTGGATGAGATTGCGCGCATGCTCGGCGGCAAGATAATAACCGAGGCCTCGATCAAGCATGCGGAGGAGATGATCGGGCGGGGTAGGGGTAATTAGTTCGGAGTTTGGAGTTCGGAGTTCAGAGTGCTAAGTACAGAGTACAGAGTACAGAAAGGACGGTCTATGCTTACGGTAAAAAGTATCATCGATCTGATCGGGAACACTCCTTTGGTGAAACTGAGCAGGCTGCCGGGCGCGGGCGATGCCGAGGTCTGGGCTAAGCTTGAGGGGTTCAATCCCGGCGGGAGCGTGAAGGACCGCCCTGCCCTCGCAATGATCGAGGACGCGGAGAAAAAAGGAAAGCTCAAAAAGGGCATGAAGATCGTGGAGCCCACAAGCGGCAACACCGGCATCGGTCTTGCCATGATTGCCGCGGTCAAGGGCTATCCCATCATCCTCACCATGCCGGAGTCCATGACCGTTGAACGCCGCAGGCTGCTTGAGGCTTACGGCGCGGAGCTCGTGCTTACGCCGGCGGAAAAAGGGATGAAAGGCGCCATTGCAAAGGCGGATGAGATCGTCGCGTCAGGCAAAGAATATTTCAAGCCGGACCAGTTCGGGAACCCGTCGAACCCGCAGGTCCACCGCCGCACCACGGCAAAAGAGATCGTCAAACAGATGGGCGCGAAAAAGATCGACGCCTTTGTGGCCGGTGTCGGGACCGGCGGTACGATCACGGGCGTGGGAGAGGTCCTTAGAAAGAAATTCAAGAACATCACGATCTTCGCCGTCGAACCCGCTAATTCTCCGGTACTCTCGGGAGGACAGCCCGGTCCGCATGTCATCCAGGGGATCGGCGCAGGGTTCGTACCTGCGGTCCTGAACACCGACGTTTATGACGGGATCATCCAGGTCACGAACGATCAGGCAGCGGACACGGCCAGACGTCTTGCGCGTGAGGAGGGGCTGCTTGTCGGAATTTCATCCGGCGCCGCCTGCTGGGCCGCACTCCAGGTTGCAGCGCGGTTCGGGAAGGGAATGCGGGTTGTGACGGTTTTTCCCGATGTCGGCGAGCGATACATGACGACGGGAATGTTCGAGCGCAAACCGGGGGCATGATGCGTCGGGACGCCGTGGAAGGTGATGCATGAAGGGACTGCTGGTCCGTGCGCACGGGCTGATGGTCCGCCCCGGGGACGAGTGGCGGATCATTAAGGAAGAGCCGGCTGCATATGCGAATATTATTGTCCGCTATGTCGGCATCCTTGCCGCAATCCCGCCGACAGCGGCCATTGCCGGCCGGTTCATGTTTGACAAAAACATACCGGACAGAGTTCTTTCATTGTCGCTGAACTACCTGCTCGTAACGAACCTGCTGTGGTACGGCATGAACATCATAAACGTCATGATCACCGGAGCGGTCATCGCCGCGATCATGGCGACAACGGGGGACCGTTGGAGCGGTCTGCGGGGCTTGCAAATAGCGGCCTACTCATTCACTCCGCTTTTTGTTGTTTCATTGTTATCCATGATTCCGCACATGACCTGGCTCGCCATCATCGCGATCCTCTATGGTGTCTTTCTCCTGTATCTCGGGATCAGGACCTTTGCCGCGATGCCGGGAACAAGGGCCGCATGGTATACCGCAGCATCGTTCACCGTAGCGGCCGTGATCGTCGGCGTTATGAACCTGTTCGAGTATATGTTTGAATCCTATGTAGCAAACAGGCTGGTCCTTTAATCCTATGAAACCGATCTATCTCGATTACAACGCGAGCACCCCCGTCGATCCCCGGGTGCTGGATGAGATGCTGCCGTATCTCAGAGAAAAATTCGGCAATCCGTCGAGCAGCCATCGTTTCGGCGTTGAGAACAGGGCCGCTATTGAGACGGCGCGAGAACGCATGGCGTCGCTGCTCGGGTGCGAGGCATCGGAGGTCATTTTCACGAGCGGCGCCACAGAATCGAACAATATGGTGATCAAGGGGATCGCGAAGGCTGTTGGGAAGGGGAAACACTTCATTACTTCCCAGATCGAGCATCCCGCTGTTCTTGAACCCTGCCGACATCTCGAACGCTTCGGCTATTCCGTGAGCTATCTGCCGGTTGATAAGTACGGCATGGTGAATCCTGTTGATCTTGAGAAGGCGATCACGCCGGATACCGCGCTTGTGACGATCATGCATTCGAACAACGAGGTCGGGACGGTCCAGGATATCAAGGAGCTCAGCCGGATCGCTTCGTCCCGCAAGGTACTGTTCCACACCGATGCAGCTCAGAGCGTTGGTAAAGTGCGCGTGCAGGTGGATGACCTCGGCGTAGACTTCCTGACCGTGGCAGGCCACAAGTTCTATGCGCCGAAAGGGATCGGTGCGCTGTACATCAGGAATGGCCGCAAGCTGCTGCCGATGCTTCACGGAGCCGGACATGAACGGGGCTTGAGACCGGGGACGGAGAATACGGCAGGTATCGTCGGCCTCGGCGCTGCGAG
>JBGPIG010000248.1:0-3102 GCA_041484745.1 Nitrospirota bacterium
CTGGACAATCTCGAGAGAACAAAAGCAGCTCAGCAATAGACGGAGTAAATTCGCAGTTTATTGTAGGAAGGAGCGCGATGCCCCCCATTCCCGGATCACTCGATCAACCCTGCGGCCCATGCACGCTGCAAATCAGACGGAGGTTATCTTCTGCCGGTCTTGTTATGCTGTGTACCGTCCTCTTGCTTATGCCGACGCTTGCATCATATGCTCAGACCGTGGATACTCCCTCTTTAATAACGCTGATGCAGAATTTGACGCCCGAACAGCGGCAACAGATAGAACATTTTACTCCGGAACAGCGTCAGGCTTTGCAATCCGAGGTCGTGAAAAGCGGGGGAAAACTGACTCCTGATCTGATCGAAAAAGTGAAGGGCCAGCAACATAGGCTTCAAATGGATGAGACGACGACATCGACACTACCGGATCCCGGGACTTCATTGAAGCTGTAGCTGCAAAAGAACAGGGCGGCCGCCGAGAAGGGAGTAAAGCAGCTCGAGCAAAAAACTTCCCAGGACCAATTGAGGCGGTTCGGCTTCGATTATTTTACTCCATCGCGAAAGCGGATCCTGGCGATCGAGGACGCGATCAGCAAAGGAGACGTTCCCCCCGCCCTCCAAAAGGACGCGTTGGGAGGGTTCGTCGGCCCTCTGGACATGGTTTCTTCAACCGTGAACGCGAGCGCCCCGCTGCTCTATACGCTCAGTCCCGGTGATGAGATAACGGTCTACTATTGGGGCGACCTCATCGAGTTGACCAGTATGAAGCTTAAACTGGACGATAAAGGCGAGCTATCCATACCGCAAGCCGGAAGGCTTGTTGCGAGGGGGATGTCCCTGCCGCAGCTGCAGAAGGCCATTCAGGACCAGCTCATGCGGGTATACGGCAAGAACATCAAGCTTATTGCCGCGCTCGACAAGCTGAAGAGCATTCAGATCTTTATCGCCGGCGAGGCATTTCGGCCGGGGAGCTATTCCGTCAGCGCCGTGACAACGCTGTTCAATGCGCTGTACGCCTGCGGCGGCATCAACGAGAACGGCTCTCTCCGGAACATTAAATTGCTCAGGAACAATGCGGCGACCACCGTTGATTTTTACGACTTTCTCATGAACGGGGATAAACGACCGGATATACCCCTCCAGGCGGGCGATATCATCTTGTTGGGACGGACCGGGAAACTCGTTTCCCTGGACGGCGAAGTGGGCCGGCCGGCCGTCTATGAACTCAACACCAATGAAACCTTGAGGGACCTCGTGAAGATGGCTAACGGCATCAAGCCGTCGGGTTTGACCAATAGAGTACACATTCAGTCCGTCATTTCCCACAAGGAAAAGGCCGTGGTCGATGTCGATTTGAGCGGGAACGTTCCTTCCGCGGATTACGAACTCTACGACGGCGATATGGTCATGGTGGAACCGATCATACCGGAAGTGCAGAATATGGTGACCCTTTCCGGCGCGGTGAAAGTGCCCGGGGTCTATGAACTGAAAAAGAGTATGCGGGTCGTCGATCTTTTTAACGACGTCAACCAGCCCTGGGGAGACGCGCTCCTGGAGAGGACCGATATTATCAGGCTCGACAAGGACAGAAAGACCACGACGGCGATCCCGATCAACCTGGGCAAGGCGCTTAAAAAGGACCCGGAGCACAACATCGAACTCGTTTCCCTGGACAGGGTCGTCGTGTATTCGAAATGGGACGTGAAGTTTTATCCGGCGAGGATCGTCACGATCCAAGGGCCGGTCCAGAGGCCGGGAGACTATCCGCGATCAGAAGGCATGAGGATCAGAGACCTGCTCCTCATGGCAGGCGGGACGATGCCGGGGAGCTTAAATGAGATAACGATATCAAAGGCGAGATTTTATTCCGCGCCGACGCTGATCACCGTGAAGGCGGACCTTTTGGAAAAGGGGGATGAATCGCAGAACCTGTTTCTCGACGATGAGGACATTGTGATGGTCCGTTCGGATTCCGACTTCCTGGAACGGCCCCGGTGGGTCAATATCAGCGGCGAGGTGAAGTACCCGGGGACCTATCCCCTGATGGGGAAAAATTATAAACTGAGCGAACTTGTTCAGCAAGCGGGTGGGCTTACGAAAACGGCCAACCCGAAGGGGGCCGTATTTTTGCGCAGAAGCGACCATCTGCCGTCCCCGGAACAAATGAGTTATGTCCAAACAGTCAATAAGATCGTGAATGAGTTGAATATCGTTGATTTCAAGCGACAGTCGGTCCGCAACCTGGTCCTGTACCAGCAGGAGGCCAGGGAACCGGCGGCGCAGCCGCCCGTCCTTGGAGCGGGCATCCCCGTCATTTCCACGGGAACGGATGTGAAGCAGGCGGCGGCAGTCGGCATGGCGCCCGCCATAGCGCAGTCCGCGGGCCAGCTCTCGGGAAATCTTTTGGCCGCCTTCACGCCGGGAAGCGGGGTATCATCCGAAGGGAGGACGCTGACTGAGCATCAATTGATGCAATCGCAAAGGGTCATTATCGCCCTGGAGAAGGGCCTTGAGGGAGGCAGCGACAATCCCGATAACATCACTCTCATGAACGGTGACTCGATTGCCATTCCGCAGAAAACGGACACGGCCAGCGTGATCGGAGCGGTGTTGAACCCGGTTACGGTCAATGTCAGCACTCCTCAAAAAGTAAAAGACGTCATTGCCCTCGCCGGAGGATATGCGAAGGACGCGGACAAGGAAGAGGTCCTGATCATGCGCGTGAACGGCTCCGTTACGACGGGCGGGGACTCCCGATATGTAGAAACGGGCGACGTTATTTATGTCCCGACCAAGGTTGTAACGACTGAGATCGTGACCGTCGCGGACAAAATTATTAATGCCGTAAAATTCACGCTTGCGACCGCCGCGAGCGTCATTGTCTTCCTGGCGCTCATACATTAGGAGTCCGGCGGACTTGATTCAGCAAATTCGGTGTTATCCTAAAAAATGCAGTTAGCCACAGAAAGCACATAATTCACATACACAAAACCATTAGTGTCCCAATGTTAGTAACGTAAAATCAGTTGGTTATCTTCATCAGTTTCTGTTTCATCATAGTCGATATTCGAAAGAGCCTGTGAAATGGGTGTTTTCTCGAATA
>JBGPIG010000249.1:0-3049 GCA_041484745.1 Nitrospirota bacterium
CGAGGAACTCCAGGGCAAAATCCCGATCAGACACGGAATCGAGCGAATTCCGGGTCACTTCCGGAAATTCGAGAAGCTTTGCCACGTATTCCCGGTCAATGGGAAAGGTGGTCCCCGCCAGGGCGCCAGCGCCGAGTGGGAGCACATCGACCCGCTTCAGGCAATCCGCCATCCTTCCTTTGTCGCGCGTGAACATCTCCACGTAGGCAAGCATGTGATGGGAGAAGAGCACCGGCTGGGCGGTCTGGAGGTGGGTATAGCCGGGCATGATGACCCCCAGGTGCTTTTCTGCCTGGAACAAAAGGCTGTCGGCAAGGATGTCCAGGGAGGCGCTGATTTCTTTGATCTCGTCACGCAGGTAGAGGCGGATATCCAGGGCCACCTGGTCGTTGCGGGAACGCCCGGTATGAAGACGCTTGCCCGCCTCACCGATCTTCTCCGACAGGCGTGTCTCGATATTCATATGGATATCTTCGAGGGAGACGGAGAAATCGAATGAGCCTGCCTCTATCTGCTTAATGATATCCTGCAGGCCGTTGATGATCGCCTCAGCGTCGTCGCGCGGGATGATCCCCTGCTTTCCGAGCATCCTGGCGTGGGCAATGGAACCCCGGATATCGTGGCGATAGAGCCTCTTGTCAAATTCGATGGAAGCAGTGAATTCCTCCACGAATTTGTCGGTCGGCTGGGTGAAGCGTCCACCCCATAATTTGTCCTTTGACATGCACTTCTCCTGCAAAATTACTTCTTCGCCGCCGCCATCAGCGCCCTGATGCGCAGCCTCAGCGAATTGATCCTGATGAAACCTTCCGCGTCCTTCTGATTGTAGACCTGGTCCTTTTCGAAGGTGGCGAAATCGGGATTGAAGAGAGAGTTGGTCTCCGATTTCCTCCCCACCGTGCGGCAATGTCCCTTGTAGAGCTTGATCCGGGCCACGCCGTTGACCGTTCTCTGTGAGTCGTCGATGAGCGCCTGAAGCATTTCCCGCTCCGGGGAAAACCAGTAACCGGCATAGACCATCCGTGCATACTCGGGAATAAGGGAATCGCGGATACGCATCACCTCCCGGTCCATGGTGATCTGTTCGACCGCCATGTGTCCCTCGCGGAGGATGGTGCCGCCGGGGGTTTCGTAGACGCCGCGCGATTTCATCCCCACCGAACGGTTTTCCAGGAGATCGACCCGGCCTATTCCGTGCTCGCCGCCGATGTAGTTCAAATGGGCCAGAAGCTGGGCAGGTGTCATCTTCTCGCCGTCTACCGCCACCGCGTTGCCGTTCCTGAACTCGATCTCAAGATATTGCGGCTTGTTCGGGGCCTTTTCCGGCGGACGGGTGAGGACGTACATCTGTTCAGGGGCCTCTGCACACGGGTCTTCGAGTATCCCCCCTTCAAAAGAGATATGCAGGAGGTTGCGGTCCGACGACCAGGGGCGCTTCTTGGTGACCGGGATCGGTATGTTATTTTTCTTGGCATAAGCCATAAGCGCCTTGCGGCTGTTCAGTTTCCACTCCCGCCACGGCGCTATGACCGTGATCGCCGGATTGAAATGGTAGTAGGCCATCTCGAAACGGACCTGGTCGTTCCCCTTGCCGGTGGCGCCGTGGGAAACCGCGTCGGCTCCCTCGATCCGCGCTATCTCCATCTGCCTCTTGCCGATAAGGGGGCGGGCGATAGAAGTGCCCAGCAGGTAGCAACCCTCATAAATGGCGTTGGCGCGGAACATGGGGAAAACGAAGTCGCGAACGAACTCCTCTCGCAGGTCGTCAATATAGACCTTGTCCGCACCAGTGGCAATGGCCTTGTCGCGGACCGGGGCAAGCTCGTCACCCTGCCCCAGGTCGGCGGCAAAGGCAATCACCTCGCAGCCATACTCGTTCTTCAGCCACTTGAGGATAATTGAGGTATCAAGTCCGCCCGAATAGGCAAGGACGATTTTCTTAACGTTTTTTTTGGCCATTGGTTTCTCCTTAATTTACTTTTTCTTATATTTTGCCATATTCAATTTCACCCTTTCCGCCCGCACATAATAAAGAAACTCCATTTCCATCTCAAGTTTCCGGATTTTCTGGAGAGTCGGCATCCTGCGGTATTCCTTGATCTGTTCTGGCGAACGATAATAAAGAAGCGGCGGATTATCCATTGTTAGTTTCGCTCTCTATCTGTTTCAGATAATACACATCGGCAATATCTTGCGGTCTGCCAGCTTTTTCCTTCATCTCTATCAGCGTACTGACGGGGACAACTGGAACAAAGGTCGTACCTGTCTTTATCCGCACCCTTTCCGGATATACCTTCCGGAAATCGAAGGGTATATCAATAAACACATCCAACGCAAAATATGGGTTCTTCGGATCGAAGACGCTGAAGACCATCATTCCTTTGTCACGAATCCACTCCTTGCGCTTTTCTTCGCGGGTGAAGTCGTCCAGTGAGACGGGTGCCTTCGGTTTGAAAGCCAATTCTTTCATAACTGCTACGAATTTATCGAGGTTGCGCTGCTCCAGGTAGACGACCAAATCCAAGTCACCCGTTGCCCGCTCGATGCCATAGAGGTTGACTGCCCAGCCTCCCGCTACAAGGTACTGAACCTTCTTTCTGTTGAGCGCAGCAAAGAGTGCTAAGAATGACGTCATCTATTACGCCCCGCCCATGAGCCTCGCCATGATCGCTTTCTGCACGTGGAGACGGTTTTCCGCCTCGTCCCAGACTACGGAATGGGGCCCTTCGATGACCTCGTCGGTTATCTCCTCATCCCGGTGCGCCGGCAGGCAATGCATCACGATGCAGTCTTTTTCGGCAAGCTTCACGGTCTTCGCATTGAGCTGGAAGCCGGCGAAAGCCGCGATCCGCTTCTTCTGTTCCGCCTCTTGCCCCATGCTCGCCCAGACATCGGTATTAAGGACATCGGCGCCCTTGACCGCCACCTTGGGGTCGTCGGTCAGAACGATGGACGATTTGGCCTTGGCGAGCGCCCATTTCAGGACCTTAGCGTTCGGCTGATAGCCTTTCGGACAGGCAAGGGTCAGATCGAAACCGAAGATGGCGGC
>JBGPIG010000250.1:0-3033 GCA_041484745.1 Nitrospirota bacterium
AACAACAAGATCAGGGTCATTCAGCGGCGCTCGTATGGTCTTCGAGATGAAGAATATCTTCGTCTCAAGGTGCTGACCTCAATGCTACCTGAAATCTGAAAAACGGATCAAAGTTACCCACTCAGTTTGCACTTGATCCAATTTTATACGGGACTTGTGTAAACATCAGGTGAGTCTATAAAATTTATCATTGTGTCAATTGTGTTGCTTAATAGCATAACAGACAAAGGTTAGGGCGCGTATGGTATTCCCTTCCCGTTCTCCGAAGAGACTCTCCGCTGATTGCACGAAACGCAAAAGAGCGCAAGCAGCGACAGAAAAGCCTTCAGCCGTGAAAGCCAGTCGTATGGTGAATTCTTATATGATTTGTTATAGTTGACTTCCGTTGCGTTCTTTGCGGCTCAGTGTGGCCCTTATCTCGGCCATTGCGCGAGCTCTTCCATTGTTAAACTTGCAATAGTGTGTCCTTCGAGTGGAGGTTGCATTCTATGCGGTTGATACTCACCCATCTGCGGGGCATGAAACGGCTGCTCACGATCGGTTTTATCCTCTTCAGGCAGTTCATGATCCTTGTGCCCTACCGGTTTCTCTTTGCCCCCAACGCAAAACTCGAGAAGGCCATCGGAAAATATTTGGCTACAAAGAAGCCGAGGATGAGCGCGGCTGAGATCGCGAAGGAGACCCTTGAAAAACTCGGGCCCACCTATGTGAAATTCGGTCAATTTTTGAGTGTCAGGCCGGACCTTATTCCTGCGGAGTTCTGCATGGAATTCAAGAAACTGCAGGACCGGGTCTCCCCCTTCCCCTTTGCACTGGCGCAAAGGGAACTCAGAAACGAGCTGAAGAGAGATACTACCGAGATATTCAGCGAATTCGATGAAACACCCATGGCAGCGGCTTCGGTGTCGCAGGTCCATAGGGCCCGGCTCCGGACGGGTGAAGAGGTGGCGGTCAAGGTCCAGCGGCCGGGCATTCGGGATGCAATGATATCGGACCTTTTCATTATGCTGCGGATCGCGTACCTTATCGAGCGGTTCGTTCCCTCGCTCAGGAAGAACCATCCGGTCATGCTCGTTCAGGAGTTTTCCCGGTGGACGGATCGTGAGCTCTACTTCCGGCAGGAAGGGAAGAACGCCCTCCACTTCTCCCATAACTTCAAGGACTATCCGGGGGTAAAGATCCCGAAGGTATATCGCGAGTATACGACCGGGAAGATACTCATCATGGAACATATCCGGGGCGTCAATATATTTCATGCATCTGCGGAAGGAGTTGATCGAAAAGCGGCGGCCCTTCTCATCGCGGAGTCCATGCTGAAGCAGATTTTTATCGACGGGTTCTTCCACGGAGATCCTCACGCGGGGAACATTATGCTCGTGGACAAAAATACGATCGCCTATCTTGATTTCGGGATCGTGGGCTATTTATCCGAGGACCTGCGGGCGTGGATTTTTGACATCCTCTACGGAATGTCGAAGGGTGATGTGACGAGGGTCATTGCGTCGTTCTTGGAGCTGTGCAATGTCAGGGAGGATGATATCGACATTGCGGGGTATCGCCGCGAGATGAACGAGGTGCTCTCCGAACTGCCCATCTATGAAGTGGCCGGCATCCCGTTCTCCCAGATGATGGAGCGGTTTTTGAACACGAGCCTGGAGTTCGGGATCCGCATCCCGCACGATTTCGTCTTGGTCTCCAAAGCGCTTACTACGTTCGAGGGGACCTGCCTGTCTCTTGATCCGGAGATCAAGATTGTCGAGCATCTGAGGTCCTTTGTTCAGAAATACATCACGGCTGGTCTTGAATTCGACGACATGCTGAAAGAGGTGAAGGCGTCCCCCTTCGAACTCGGGAGACTGAAGCGATTGGCCCTCAAGCATGGGACCGGGGTCCTCAAGTTCTTCGAGGATCCGAAGGTCCGGATTATGAACGAGGGGTCCGGATCTTTCGCGAGCAGCAGGGATACTACCGGCGTGAACATAGCATGCGGTTTTATCATTGCCGCCCTGATTCTGTTTGCCGCTCTCCTCAGCAATGAAAGCGATCTCGAGAGATGGATGAGGTCCTTCCTTCATCTGCCTCGCCTGCCGATCCTTTCGCTGGCGAGTCTTGCAGGTGCAGCCTGCCTGGGTCTGGGTCTGGTGCTGAGGAACTGTCTCAAAAAAGGGACAAAAGATGAACTGCGTCAGCGGCAGGCCGGATAGAGAGTATCAAGGGATCAGATCCTTAGGGGAGGGCACCGCAGGGCCTTGATTGTTTGATTTTGCCCGTCGGAAGGTACTATTTTACGGGTTTGTTGTACTGAACATTGACTTCGTAGCCGATGCTGGCATGGCCGAGGGTATCGTTCGTTCCATGACAAAATATCTTGCCTTTGACCGAATTCTTGCAGGATTTGACCAGACCGGCAACCACCGGGGCCAGATCATAACCGCCGTCCGTGCACCCGTCGTGCATGCATTTCATGTGAAAGCTGGCGTAATTAGCGGGCAAAAAACTGAGCGTGCGCCTCATCAGGACCGGATCCAAACCGCGCTGGTAATAGGTCATGTGGAATTCGATGCCCGAAACGCCGGAATAGCGTTCTGAAACCAGACCGAAGGCGACCAGGGCGGCCCTCTCTTGTGCCTGCTTTTCCTTATAACTCTGTCTGGATCGCATTGTTCTCCTTCGGCGGAGTGCACGTGACGTTGTTTCTTCCGGTGCATTCAGCCTGCGCTGGTGTCGCCAAGGCAAAAAAAAACAGGTCCCGAATGAACAGGACCTGCTTCAAAGGTTTAAGCGTTTGCTTAAAGTTTTACAACATTGGCTGCCTTGGGGCCCTTGGGTGAGTCGACAACGTCGAACTGCACTTGCTGGCCTTCGGCCAACGACTTAAAGCCGCTGTCCTGTATGTCGCCGAAATGAACGAACACATCGCCGCCTTTTTCACGGGTAATGAATCCAAAACCTTTGGAATCATTGAACCACTTTACAGTACCTGTCTCCATGATGAGCTACCTCCTTCTTGTGAAATTGAAGCGACGGAAAAGG
>JBGPIG010000251.1:0-3016 GCA_041484745.1 Nitrospirota bacterium
AAGAGGCAATCCGGTCGCATGTTTAAATAAGACTCAACAGTACGAGGAGGCTCAGCTAATGAAGAGAATGCAAACATATGTGCTATGCTTATTTGTGCTTTCCCTGCTCATGGTACCCTACAGTGCGCTTGCAATGGGCCTGGAGGTCGGCGTGGGATACTGGAGACAAACCCCGTCGGGAACGTTGGAGTATAAACCGGTCTCAACGACTGATAATCTCGATCTTAAAAATGATTTGAACTATGACAGTAAAAATAAGCCTTTTGCGCGAGTAAAGGTGGAACTCCCGTTATTTCTTCCAAATCTTTATTTTATGGCGACCCCCATGGAATTCAAGGGGACCGGCTCTAAAAATGCGTCGTTTACATACGGCGGTCAAACATTCACCGGTAACGTCCCCTTCGATTCAAAGCTCAAGTTAGACCACTATGATTTGGCATTTTATTATCCGCTTCCCTTTTTGAATACCGCGACACTCGGTGTGCTCAATGTCGAACTGGGGCTGAACGCAAGAATAATAGACTTTGAAGGAACGATAGACCAGCAATCCACAGCTACCACTGCTTCTAAAAAGATGACGATTCCTGTTCCAATGGTCTATGCAGGCATCCAGGTCAAGCCCATCAAAACGTTCAGCGTCGAGGCGGAAGGTCGAGGAGTATCGTACGGCGCAAACCACTATTACGATATTATCGGCAGACTGAAAATAAAGCCGGTTGGTCCGCTCTTTATCAGCGGCGGCTACCGGTATGAGAGCATTAAGATCGACCAGAGCGATGTGAAGGCGGATATTAAGTTTGCCGGCCCCTTTGTTGAGGCAGGGGTGCAATTCTAAAAAAGTAATAAACAGTAATTGATGGCCAATAAGCCTCCGGCGCCCAGTCGGAGGCTTTCTTTTTTGTGCTTTCCTTGACCCCGGCCCCTGGCCCCTTTTTCCACCCCCCTGCCACTTGCCCCTCCCCCCCTCTTTGTGTTATATTCCTCACGTGGAAACGAAAAGAGACGCACTGATCCTTAAAATCTCCGGCAGCAACGTCGAGGGGGTCATAGACCCGGTGGCTTCGGAACTCCTGGTTACCCTCGTGGTGAACAACGAGCAACTCGTGACCCTTCTGTGCACGCCTTCCGAACTGCGGGAACTCGCAATAGGTTTTCTGCTTTCGGAAGGGATCCTGCGCGACAAGGCAGCAATCAAAAAGCTGGAAGTAATCGAGAAAGAGCTGGCGGTACACATTGAGCTATCCGACCTTCCAGCCGATTTCAGCAAGCTGTTCGAGAAGCGGACCATATCCTCGGGGTGCGGCAAAGGCATCACCTTCACCAATTACCCCCTATATGCCGACCGCAGGATAGACGTCGCGGGCCAGATCATGTCCCTTGACGATATCAGAAGACTGCTCAAAGTATTCCGGAATATCTCGTCTCTGTATCTGGAGACCGGAGGCGTACACAGCGCCGCGCTCTCGGACGGCAAGGAGATTTTGTTCTTTTCCGAGGATATCGGCAGGCACAACGCCGTGGACAAACTGATCGGAAAGGCTTTTTTGAACTCGGTCCCGGTTGAGAACAAGATTCTTCTGACGAGCGGCAGGGTCACTTCGGAAATCATGACAAAAGCCGGCAGGAACCGCTTCCCGATCCTCATCAGCCGCGCCGCGCCCTCGTGCATGGCTATCAGTTACGCCGAGGACATGGGCATCACACTCGTGGGCTTTGCCCGCGGCGACCGGATGAACATCTACACGTGGCCGAACCGTATCAAAACGGAGTAATGTTGCTCCGGAATAGTCAAGACAACTCATCGAACGCCTCCTGCTTTAACTCGTCATGCCGTAATTCCCTGAAGACCATTGAAATATGCCGCCATTTCTGTTATCTTTTTAACGTATCGCTTTTGCCGGAAGAATAGTGTTGAGAACTATTGAAGTATAAGGGAGAATCATGAACAACCTGCATGAATTTACCGCCGAGCCGATGATTGCCTACTTTTCCATGGAGATCGGGGTCAAAAACGACATCCCCACTTACAGCGGCGGTCTCGGAATCCTCGCCGGCGACACGATCAAATCCGCCGCGGACCTGAATCTCCCGCTCGTGGCCGTGACCTTGATCACGTGCAAAGGCTACTTTAATCAGGAAATCGACGCCACCGGATGGCAAAAAGAAACACCCGTGATCTGGGACCCGGCGAAATACATGACGCTTCTTCCGGAGAAGGTCAGGATCCAGATCGAAGGCCGGGACGTCTATATACAGGCGTGGCTCTATAGAGTAGTCAGCCCTACCGGCGGCACGGTGCCCATTTTCTTTCTGGACACCGATCTCCCCGAGAATGCGCCCCAGGACAGGACCATCACCGACTCCCTGTATGGAGGAGACAGCGTTTACCGGATCAAGCAGGAGGTCGTACTCGGCATGGGCGGCGTACGCATGCTTGCAGCGCTTGAATTCCATATCAAGAAATATCACATGAACGAGGGGCATGCAAGCTTCCTGGCCCTCGAACTTCTGCTCCGGTTCAAGCGGGACATCGAGAGCGTTTGGGACGAACGCTCGGTCTGGGACATCGGCCGGGTGCGCGACCTCTGCGTCTTCACGACACACACGCCCGTGGAGGCGGGACACGACAAGTTCCCCTACTCGCTCGTCAAACAGGTGCTCGGCGAGATCATCCCCTTCGACGTGCTGAGGGACCTTGCGGGCAAGGACAACCTGAACATGACGATGCTGGCACTCAACCTGAGCAAGTACATCAACGGCGTGGCAAAGAAGCACGGCCAGGTCTCGCAGCACATGTTCCCGGGGTACCACATCCACGCCATCACGAACGGGGTCCATTCATTCACCTGGACCTGCGAGGAGATGGCGAAACTTTTCGACAAATATATCCCCGGGTGGGCCAACGAGCCCGAACTCTTCGTCAGGTCCGGCAATATTCCCGAGCTGGAGATGTGGGAAGCGCACCATCAGGCAAAGAAGAAACTCCTTACCTACGTCGGAGAGGCCACCGGTGTGG
>JBGPIG010000252.1:0-2597 GCA_041484745.1 Nitrospirota bacterium
CGTAATGGTCGTTCCTTTGCCTCGCGTGTTCGAGATATCTATGGTCCCATGGAGCGCATCAATGGCTTTTCTAACAATATCCATGCCCACGCCGCGGCCTGATACGTTCGACACCGCTTTAGCCGTGGACAAGTCAGGAATCAGAATGAGCTGAAATAGTTCCTTCTCCGACAATGCTGCATCAGGCCTTATAATTCCTTTTTCCACGGCCTTGGCGCGTATGGCCTCGACATCGAGACCCGCGCCGTCGTCCTGAATCCGGATAAGAACAGTTGCCCCGGAATGGACGGCGGATAGATGGATCGTGCCCGTCCGGGGTTTACCGGCCGCCTCGCGGACCGCGGCGTTCTCGATCCCGTGGTCTATGCTGTTCCGTATGAGGTGCATGAGGGGCTCGCTCAAGCGCTCGATCACGGTCTTATCCAGCTCCGTCTCGGCGCCGGCTGTCGTGAGTTCGACCTCTTTACTCAGCTCCTGAGAGAGGTCCCGTACAAGGCGCTTGAATTTACTAAAGGTAGTCCCGATCGGTAGCATACGGATACTCATGGTATTGTCCCGAATTCCAGCGGTCAGGCGTTCTACTTCCTCTGCAATGGTGATAAATTCAGTATTCCCATGAGAAGAAGCGGTCTGGCTGAGTCGGGCTTGTACTGTCACCAGTTCTCCAATAAGATTTGCCAGTGTATCGAGTCTGTCGGTCGAGACTCGTATGCTTGCGGTCGCGTCCACTTCCGGTTTATTTTTGCGGATATCTCTCACCGTCTGCTGCTCGATCAGAGCGGATTGCACCTTACTCTCGGTCACCAGCCCGGTCTCCACGAGCATCTCGCCAACACGTTTCTTCGCCTGTAGTACTTTCCGGAGGTCCTCCGACAAGAGATCGCCGCGGTCAATGAGGATCTCGCCGATTTTTTTGTATGAGACTTCATCGTCCAGGGACCCTTCAGCGTCAATAACGTTTATGCTCAACTCAACCTCGTCCTTGATGAGCAGAAACACATCGTAAATGGCGTTGATGCCCTTGCAAGTGGTCAGAATCACGTCCCAGTATGTGTAACATGCCTCGGGGTCATAGTCATCAAGGTACGGTATGGCATCGATTTGGGCGACGACCCTGCAGTTTCCGAGCTGCCGAAGATCGTTTAATAGGAAAAAGGGATTTATCCCCCGGCTAAAAAAGTTGCGGGCCGGCCGGAACCGGATCCTGTAGGTGATGGAGGCGCCGGATGAGTTTCTTGGCGAGCATGTTTTATCGTGCGGGGGCGGTGGAATAGACTCACCAGTATCTCCTGCGGCAGGGACCGCCTTTTTGATGGAAGCGAGAAGCTGACGGGTTTTTTGAACGTCAATCGATTTGCCGTAGTAACACTCGTCGAACATGGCCTTAATCTGATCGCGGGCAGAGAGGATCAGGGCAATGATCTCTTTCGTTGCGCTGACCTGTCCCTTTCGCACTTTGTCGAAGAGCGTCTCAAGCTCATGGGTAAATGCCGAGATGTCGTTGAGCTCGCATGCCGCGCCTGAACCTTTGATCGTGTGAAGCGCCCTGAAGACCCTGCCGATCAATTCCTGGTCACGGGGGGCCTGCTCGAGCTCGAGCAGGGCGGCTTCGAGTTCGGCAATAAGTTCGTATGCTTCTTCCCGGAAGGTCTCTCTGAGCTTCGTTACGATGTCCTCCATTGAACCCCCATTGCGTTATTAAACAACATCCTTTAAAAATAAGAACTATGCTTTCCCACTGATGGGATACCGCAATTGAGCACCTTTTTATTTCGGCGCCCAGAGACAACTTTTTTTACAGTCCAGACGGCATCCAACGGATCGCGCATAGCCGGCCTCTTCCGCGGCCTTGCGGAGCGCATCAGGGAGCCTGCCCGCGCACAGCAGGTGTTTGTTCATGCTTGAGGCCGTTTTGTGCGCTGAGCATAATAACTGAAGACTCGAAAGGTCCGCGTTCGTTACGTTCCCGAAGTCGATCAGCACCTGATCAGCGTCGGTCAGCGCGTTCATCAAGATATGCTTGATTTCCGCGGCATGGCTCACCGTCAAATCGCCGTCCAGTTTTATAAGCGCGTTCCTCCCGGATGTTTCAAACGTGGAAGCCATAATGTTCAACACCTTTCGTAATTCGAGTTTGGGCAGTCAATTTTGCAACCCATCAAGACGCATTACGTTACATATAATTGCAATAGCAATACCAGCATTAACGGTTTGATTTTAATGGATTTTAATGTGAGAATGGATTTCGTGGACGGGCAATATACCTTACTCCACGGGCAAAGTGCCCGATAGCATGGCTTTGGTGTTTTTTGTTGCTGCGAAAAGATCAGGGTTTGGTAGTGTCGAAAGGAGTGGCATACGGCAATGCGCCCCTACATAGGAAATGTTATCGTGAACGCGGTGCCCTTGCCCGGATCGGAAGATGCATCAATGTTCCCTCCGTGATTGAGGACGATCTTGCGCGCGATGGAGAGGCCGAGGCCGGTCCCGCCTTTGTCCGACTTCGTGGTAAAGAAAGGATCGAAGATCTTCGTGATCAAATCAGCAGGGATGCCGGGTCCGGTGTCGCTGATGCGGATGATGACGCTGCCTCCCTC